>JAUPKV010000221.1 GCA_030837265.1 Methanobacteriota archaeon | reverse complement strand
GCTGAAAAAACAAGAAAAAAAGCTTATTTGTTGGATAATTGGGAAGATATAGGTATTTGCTGTGAAATCGAGAAATCCAAAAGGGCATGAATTATCAAATCAACGAAATTCAATGAAAAAATTAACAGGGGGGTCGGAATGTAAAATACCATTAAAAAATTAATAAAATTCCTAACATAATAAAAAAATAATAAATATAACCTTATGATAGGTCAATAATTATTTTTTATCTAACCTGAAAAGGAATGTAACAAGGAAAAGAGCTATCATACAAACCATTGCAAACACAGGCAAGTTTGAGCTTTTTCCCTTTTCAGACTTTTGTTCGGATTTCGGTCCTGATGCTTGTATAGTGTTTGATGTGTTATTTTGTACAGCGTTTACCACATTGGCTCCGGGCTGTGTTTTTGCATCAGATGTAGGCTGTGTTTTTGATACAATTTCCTTTGTTATCATGCCAGCAGTTATTGCAAAAGGAGAAAATCCCGGGGTTTGTGCCGTGAAATAGAAATAACTACTATCTTCACCAAGGAGACTGATCGGCAGAGAATTCCATTTATTGTCGCTATACCTTTGCAAAGTGATTGAGGACTGATTTACATTTTTTTCGCGCATCCAGGATTTCGCAACTTTAAAGCATATGACTGAATTTTCAATATTGCCAGATGTTGCAAATCCGCTGTTTCCTACCCATATATTAAGGGACTTGTATACCTCTGCTGAAGGCAGTTGTGAAACCAGGGTGGATTTTCCCTTTAACATCTCAACTATGGTCGTCGTCTTTCCAGCTGTTTTCCTGGAATTGAAAGTTATATAAAGAACAGAAGTAGCGTTTCTGGGGAAATCAAACCTTACGGAACTCCCACTGGCAACGAAGGTCTGTGAAAGTTCTTTGGTTTCAACATTGCTTTGAAGTTCAGGAGAACCGCCTGCGCCTCCACCCCCGCTCCCACCGCTGCTTGAACTGCTACCTCCACTGCTACTTCCACCACTGCTGCTGCCGCCGGAATTTCCGTCCAGCACATTTATTATTGCACTTTTATTAGCAGTTCCGTTTGAATTGCTTACAATTAATTTTGCAGTGTACGTTCCCGGATCATTGTACGTGTAAACCGGGCTTGCTTCGCCGGATTCAGCTGTTCCGTCATTATTTAAGTCCCAGCTCCTTGATACTGCATTTTGTGAAAGGTCCGTAAACTGGACTGAGAGAGGTGCATTACCGCTTGTGGGATTGGCATTGAAGTTTGCGACTGGAAAAACTTTTTCTTCGCTAAGTGCTTTATCAACAGTAATTTCCATAGTCTTTGAATTCGAGCCATTTTCATTGGTCACTGTTAAATTAACGGTATATTTTCCTGCCGTATAAAAGGTGTGCACGAGGTTATTTGAAGCAGATGTATTTCCGTCACCAAAGTTCCAGCTCAATGCAGTTGCATTTTTCGAGAGGTCGGTAAATTGCACGGAAAGGGGCGCATTTCCGCTTGCAGGAACAGCACTAAAGTCTGGTGTAGGCAGAGTTTTTTCTTCATTATTTACTTCAGTTACAGATATTGTCATAGTTTTTGAATTCATGCCGTTTTCATTACTTACTGTCAAGTTAACTGTATATACTCCGGGAAAGGGATAAACGTAAATAGGTGTCTCAGTGTCGTCGTCAGTAATACCGTCATTGTAGAAATCCCAGCTTCGTGTTATAGCATTTTGTGAAAGGTCAGTAAACCGGACGGAAAGAGGAGCATTTCCGCTGCTGGGATATGCATCAAAGTTTGCAACCGGAAGATTATTCTCATCGATGGGTGCTTCATTAACAGTTATTTCCATAGTCTTCGAATTTGAGCCGTTTTCATTACTTACTGTCAAATTGACAGTATATCTTCCGTCTGTGTAAAAGGTGTGCACAAGGTTTCTGTCGGTAGATACATTACCGTCGTCAAGATTCCAATGCCATTCGGTTGCATTTTTCGATGTGTCAGAAAATTGGACGGAAAGCGGAGCATTTCCGCTCGCAGGGACAGCGTTGAAATTTGCTTCTGGAAGAACTTTCTCTGAATTGATAATTTCGTTCACAGTAATATCCAGGGTCTTTGAGTTCGTTCCGTTATCGTTTGCCACCGTCAGGTTTACAGTATATTTTCCGGGTATAGTGTATACATGAATAGGGTTTGGGTTGTTGTTATCGGCAACCCCGTCATTGTTGAAGTCCCAACTATGTGATATGGCATTCTTTGAACGATCCGTAAACAGGACGGAGAGAGGAGCATTACCATTAGTTGGGTATGCTTCAAAATCTGCAACGGGATAAATTTTTTCTTCAGTAAGCGCTTTATTCACGGTTATTTCCTTAGTTGTCGAATTCTTGCCGTTTTCATTACTTACTGTCAAATTGACAACATATTTCCCGGCTTGCGAAAAGATATTCACTGGATCCTGAGTTGTAGAGGTATTTCCGTCATCGAAGTCCCAGTGCCATTCGGTTGCATTTTTTGATATATCGGTAAAACGAACGGAAAGGGGAACATTACCTATAATAGGATCAGCATTAAAGTCTGCTTCAGGAAGTTCGGATGAGGCCTTAACTATTATTATATCAAGACTTGAGTTCATACCATATTGAGCGATTATAGGAAAAACTGGTTTTTCCGGGTTATAAAGAGATACAAGCGGAAGATAGTCAAATTCATCCTCAATAAAATTATAACTCAAATCACTAATACCGTCCTTATTAGAATCCGAACTTGTCTGGGAATAACCGGTCCTATCAGGGTTCGCCCAGAAGTTTCCTCCTATATACGGACCTCTAACAATGTTGGTACTTGCAGTCTTACTTATGTTCCATATATTTGTACTTAAAACAGGTTCAAATTCATCTAATGCTGCATTTTCAGTGTTGTTGAAGTAGTTATTATAAATTAAGTTGCCATAAGTATCGTACAAATGCAATCCAGTTCCTTTATTGGAATTTATAATATTGCCTGTAATGGTATTACTATTTGATTCGCCAATAAGAGAAATACCTTCAATGTTATTTGAAATTAAATTATTTTTAAGTGTGTTATTACAAGAGTCAAATAGTGAAATTGCGTTACTGCAGTTTAAGAATGAGTTATTGCTCAGAGAATTTAACAAGCTGTCCCCAAGGCTGATACCTGTCACACTATCGGATATTTGATTATAGACAAGTGTATTACCTGAGCTAAACATATATAAATCGATACCACAGCCATTATTTGATAGATTGTTATTCGTAATATGGCAGTCATTAACTCCAAACAAATGGATTCCAGCATATTTGGCTCCATTTATGCTAAAACCTTGAATGCTTACTCCGTTTGACCATATTCTCAATGCATCATCAGAGCCATTGCGTGACTTTATTATAGTATTGGATGGATTTCCGGACTCCGAAATAATCGTTATGTTTTTCTCAATATTAATATTCTCTTCATAAGTACCCGGTTTGACAATTATTATATCCCCTGGACTGGAAGCATTAATTGCAGCCTGAATAAAAGTAAAATCTGCGCCAGGATTGTCATCTACAGTTATTTCTTTTGCCGACGCTATAGATGCCGAAAAAAATAAAAATACAAAAACTAAGGCTATTGGGAAAAAATTGTCTATATTTCTCATTTTCCTTTTTTCCTGATTGTCCCTATTTATAATTAGTTAAAAAATCATAATGTATATTACTTCCTAATAATCTTTAAACCTTTCTTTAAAGTAGAAAAATAATTACACAAATCCGACGTGCGATTTAAAACAAGAATTTAGGGAAGAAATTTTGAGAGCCATCCAATCCAGAGTTTTTTTTCCTGTGGAGCTTCTTTACTTTCGTGTTCTTTAGAAAAAATTCCCTTCATCCCCCCTGAGATCAGGGCAACTATATCTTTTATGGCAAATACCTGTTTAAGTCCTTTGGGAAGGGCCACATATCTTGGGCTCCATATGGGATTGAATTTCTCTTTAAAATCCCTGAGACCCTTATAATTGTAAAAGTGTTCTCCATGCGTGAAGATAAAAGATCCGATTTTATTCCAGATTGGGGAAAACTGCCTTTTTTCAAAGCCAGAGAGGGGTGCCATTCCGAGAGAGAAGTACTTATAACCGTTTTCCTTACCCCAGAGCATAAGTTTGCCGAATAGGTATTCCATCGTCCTGTCCGGGGCATCGGGGCTATAGCGCATAAGATCTACACTTATTTCTTCTTTATTTGCACCTATCCATATATTTGCAAAAGCCAGGATTTGCGTTTCGTCCCGGACAATGGCTGCAGGAAAATTACTCAGGTATTTCTCATCAAAAAATCCCACTGAGAATCTCTTTTCCTTTCCGGCCTTCATTTTCATCCAGGCATCTGATATTTTTTTAAGTTCCGGTATGAGCTCGGGGACTTCTTCCTGAGGGATAATTTCGAACTGGTATCCCTTTTTTTCCACATTCTTCAGTGTATAACGAACATCTTTTCTCGCACTACCTTCGAGCGTAAATGATTCAAGGGGTACTTTAGCATCTTCCCCAATTTTGAACAGGGTAAGCCCCATATCAAGATAAACCGGAATATATTTTTCGGACACCTCATAGAAAGCAGCTCTGCCCTGGTGAAGCTTAGTAATCTCATAAAAATCCCAGAGTAATTCTTTTGCCTGGCTTTCATTCCCAACAATGTCGCCCATCGAGATCCAGGTCCTTCCGGAAACCCCGTACATTAAAAAAGCCTTTTTTTCATCATCAAAAAACAGGTATTTATCACCGGTGAGTACAAGATTGCCCCAGGTTTCCGTACTTCGGTTGACAATATCTTTTGCAAGCTCTATTTCTTCTTTATCAGGAAGGTGAATATCCCTGGAAAACGGGCTCAACAGTTTTACGATACCAAAGATCAATAGGAGAAAGAAAACTCCTACTGTAGCCCTCAGAAAACTGGAAGCTTGTGAGTTTATCCCGAACTGCCACCAGAGTTCGTTTGAATACTCTATATGCCTGTACGAAAAAAAACCTAGCCAGACAAAACTTACCAGTACCAGAGTAATGGCAATAAGGTTCTGCCGGCTAAAAGACTGGTGCAAAAGAGACGATTTTCTGTAAAAATATTTCCTGCAGGGGAGCAAGCATATGAATAGTGCAAAAAGAATCGTTGCCTGTTGATAATTAAAGTCTTTCAGGAGTGTAAATATACCACCCATGAAAAGTACGATGAGTGAAAGCACATAGGCTCCGTCAATTCTCTTCCAGAGCCCATTTGCCAGAAGCAGAAGCAATACTCCCATTATGCTTCCAAGCAGCCTGGAAACTTCAATAAGGGGCACAGGTATAAAATAATTTATCCTGTGCAGGTATTCGGGGTTTGAATTCAGGGCTCCGGAAAAAAGTAGAGATATCCCCCCAAAGAAAACCAGGATAGAGAAAATTCGAGGAGTTAATCCTGCAAGGCCGGAGTACGTAACTTTTCCAATCTGTCTGAGGAGTTTTTCATTCTCCTGAAATTCATAGACAGTAAGGTCAAGGAACCCAAGCAGGAAGGGCACAAAATAATAGATTGATCTGAAAAGCAAAAGAGGTCTTATTATGTCTACCGGATCGAAATAGGGCTCCAGCATAAAAATCATAAGGGTCTCAAAAACTCCAAGTCCTCCGGGGACAGTGCTTATTAATCCTATTAGTTGAGCCAGCGCAAAGAACACAAGTACATGAAGCAAGGTAAGCTGTGGGTTTGGAGGGAGGAGAAAATAGATAATGCTTCCTGAAAGCAGATAATCTGCCGAAGCCAGAAAAAGCTGTAAAAACGCGATTTTTGGTTCAGGAATCTTTATCTGATATCGTTTTATCCTTAGATCCCGTTTCCAGAATGAAAGCGAGAAGTAAGCAAGAAGAAACAGCAGTAATAAGATTCCGACAATATTCAGGGGTATGGGGGTCTCAGGCATGTAAGCTGATAATTTTACAGGATAAAAAGTGAAAAGCAAGCCGGCAACAAAACAAAAACCTATCCAGAAAGTGGACACGCAAAAGACTATAATGTCCCATATTTGAAGCAGGGTCAGCCCATACCTCGAATACAGTCTGTAGCGAAGAGAACTTCCGGTTAAAAAGTTAAAGCCCACACTGTAACTTATTGATGTGCTGATAAAAGAAATCCGGGCAATCTGCCTGTAAGGCATAGGTTTTTTAATTTGCCTGACTGCCAGGTAATCATATCCGGTTAAAGCAATATAACTTAAAATCGTAAACAGAATAGCAATTCCGATATGGGCCAGAGAGACACTGAAAATATCTTGAATAATATAACTTGAACGCAGATTGTGCAACTGTTTGTCCAGAGTCCATAAAGCAAGAGAAAAAATAACGGCTGGTATGAAGTAGCTGAGCAAGCTCTTTAATTTAGGAATGTTTTTCGATATACTGCTATCTTGTTTCATCTGGATCCAGTATTCTTATATTTAATTGGTTTAGAGTAAGGATTTAATTCGGAGAATGTAGTTGTATTAGAAGTTCTATCAGCACTTAGTTTCTTAACTCTTAAAGTAAATAAATTTTTGGCTACTGTTTGGATACGAATACATTCTCCTATCTGGTCCAGATTAGGCCTCAATCTTTTGAGCACGCTTGTAAGTAACAGTCCTCGAATTCCTCTCCGTTTCTTCCTTTCCGTTTTTAAGGGTCGTAAATTCCTTTGAAAGCATTCCCAGAACAACTACCGCCATAATGTATTCTGCAACTGGCGATGCAAACCAGACCCCATCCAGGCCTAAGAAAGAAGGCAGTATGAAAAGTAAAGGCAAGAGAAGCACAAAGGTCTTTCCCAGATTAATAAAGAGTGCCGTTTTGACCCTATTTATTGATTGGTAATAAATTGTAGTGAGAAGCACAATGCCTTCTGCCAGTAAAGATAACATCATGATGTTCATTCCTCTCAATGTGACTTCCATAAGCTCGGAGTCATTCCTGCTGAAGATCTTTACTATACTCTCCGGGAACATGTAGACTAGCACAAACCCGAAAGCGCCAATAAGAATACATGAAAGTATTGACAGTCTCAAAGTTTTCGAAACTCTTTCATAGTTACCAGCCCCATAATTGAAACCGATAATCGGCTGTACTCCAAGGGCTATTCCTTCAAACAACATGTAAAATATTGAACACATATATCCTATGATGCCATAAGCAGAGACCTCAAGCTCTGAGCTGTAGATAAGCAAAATGTAATTATAAGCAAAGAGCACCAGAGCGAGTGATATCTGCATCATGAAGGATGGAAGACCTGCTTGAAGTATCTGCTTCAAGGTTCCGATTTTGACTTCCGTGGTCCTGAGCTGAAGTTTCAACTTTGTCTTGTTCCTAAAGAGATAATATGTCAATAGTACTGCAGTCAGGAAAAAGGAAACTACTGTCGCAGTTGCGGCACCTGACATTCCCATTCCCATCTGCATGACAAAAAGATAGTCAAGCACAATATTGGTAAATACTCCTGCAATCATGATGTTCATGCAGAGATTTGGCTTTCCGTCAGTCCTTATCAAAGGGATTAAGGCGAGCGTAAGAACCATAAAAAACGAGCCCATGAAAGTGATCCTGAGGTATTCGCGAGCATAATTAAGAACTTGCCCGCTTGATCCCAGAAGGCTGATAGAAGTCTCGCAAAAAAAGAGTCCGCTTACAGTCAGGACAGCTCCCGCAAGAAGACATAAGAGAAAAGTATTGTTTACGATATCATGGACTCCCTTATTATCTCCTTTTCCAAGTTCCAGAGCTGTTAGACTGGAAGAACCGGTTCCGATCAATACACCTATCCCTACTATTATAATGTAAGGAGGATAAGCAAGAGTAATTCCTGCAAGTCCCTGGCTTCCAAGAGCGTTTCCAATAAAGAGGCCGTCGATAATTTCCAGAATGCCTGCAACAAGGACGCCAATTACTGACGGAAATACAAATTTCCAGAACAGATTAAAAATGTTCCCGGATGTCATCTCTTTTTCATTTTTCGAATTGGATCCTCTATGCTCTGCAAAGCTATATTTTCCGGAGCTTGCAGCTGGGTCTCCAATATTTTTTCGAATAGAGATGTCCGGTGTTTGCTATGAAGGGTCTTTCAGAACGGTTTTTATGTTTCGGAGTATTCTGTCCTTTTTCCGGTTAAAAGACCTGCTAAAACCGTGTAAAATGAGATTATGCTCTACTAAAGATTCGTGTTCTTCTGAGAGTTCGTGTATGTTTGAGACTTTGTATTTATTTTCTCTATATGTATTTAAGAGCTTGAGATACTGAGACTCAGCACCCTTAAATAATTTACATGGAGTCATGTTTCATCCTGACGAAACTTCAGAAACATGCAAATTCTAGATAAGTTACTTCATTGCAGAATATAAGTTACTTCATTGCAGAATAATTTGTCTGCCACTCGAATAGAACTTGCATACATTCCTTGTGTGGTTTTGTGCTGTCTCTGCAGCATTAATTCATTTTTGCGAAGTTCGTCAATTAAATAAGATTACTGTTTAGATACCAGTCCATCACTGATTCTATAAAGAATTAGCTAAATTCTCAGCCAATTCCATTTAAATATTAAATTACTAAGTACTTATATATTTTCACTCTGTTTTATTTCCAAATGTTCTTTTTATATGTTTAATTCATATCTTAAGTTAGAAACTGACATACTTCCCACGCAAACTGTGGGGAATTTTTTTCGCTGGTTGTACGTTTATTAAAGAGTGTACGGTCCAGAATCTTTTGAGGGGTATCAGTGCTCCCTTTCCCTGCATCTCTTTCTGCAGGGAATTGACCGTTGCCTTTAGGCGTCAACGCGATATTAAAGGCGGCGTTGACATCGGCGTGGTCAACGTGCCCGCAATTTGGACACTCAAATTGTTTGCTATGGCGGTTGCCTATAAGTCCGCAGCGGCTGCACTTCTTGCTAGTCGCATGAGGATCAATATAAGCTACCTCCACCCCTCGCAGCCTGGCTTTATATTCAATAAACTGCTGGAGTTGGTGAAAAGACCAGCTGTTCAAGGAGTATTCACGCGAAAGCAGTTTTTTTCCTGTTTTTTCCCTTTTATTTTTCTTTGCTTTTTCCGCACCTCCAATATTACCGCCGTTTTTCCGTAGACCTTTGAGGTTTTCAAGTTTAATTCCGCACCCATTGTACAGGGCCACATCCACAATTTTTCGGCTAATTTTATGGTTTAAATCCTTTATAATATTCTTTTCCCTGTTTTCGATGGCTTTTAGTTGTTTGTACTTGTTCGTATGTTTGTACTTGTCCGTATTATAGAGCCGCTTTTTTATACTCTCGTATTTCTTGTGCGTATGGTAGCACATTTTCCCTAGCTTCCAGACTTTACCGGACTCGGGATCCGCTATAACTGCAATATGTCCTTTTGTATTGCGGTCAACTCCTATGTAGTGCCCCGGACTTCCGGATTCT
>JAUPKV010000220.1 GCA_030837265.1 Methanobacteriota archaeon | reverse complement strand
TCTCTTCTTCTGTTTTTGCCTGTAATAAACTGCTGAAGATCCGGTTAATTCCCTCCAGAACGCGATTATACCTGTGTATTCTATCGTATACTTGATTATCAGCAATGTTGGTGAAGACCGAATTATTACTGCACACTGGGTTCACCTATCTTATTTGAGTAGAGAACAGTACTATCCTTTATAATACTAAGTACAGGATTTGAGTTTATTGCTGGATATTGCTCAATTCTCGCTCTCATTTTCCCCTTAAATCTCCCTCTCTTAGGCAACAGATACCTAACATATAATAAAGTATCATTTGCATTTGGTTGTTGTTTTATCCCAAAATTATTTCGCGTTAACTATGTTGGTTGTAATCCCTTATCCATTGTGAAACTTAATGGGAAAAAGATTCGTTGGATCATTGCTCAAAAGCTTAAAGGAGAATCTACCTCGACGATAGCTGAGATCCAAGGGATCTCAGCTCGTCGAGTTCAACAAATTTATAAAGAATATACTGAAACTGGTCAGGTTCCAAAAGTTGGTCATAACGTCGGCAGACCAAGGAAACTACTATCATCTGACGACAAAGAGTTAATCGACCAAGCTTACGCGGACTATAAATTTGGAGCCTGTTACCTTGAGATCATACTAAGAAGCAAATACAAGCGTAAGGTATCTCATAATCGAATCCATAACTATCTACTAAGTATGAACCTTGCGCGTCAAGAAAGTAAGAAGAAAAAGAGGAGAAAGTGGTGCAGATATGAACGTAAACATAGCATGTCTGCAGCCCATATTGATTGGACTGAAAATCCCTTATTAGGGCTGCAAGCCTGTGCTGTTCTTGATGACTCGTCAAGGATGATTATTGCAGGTAGAGAATATGTTCATTGTAACACGGAAAACACGATTAAAGTAATTGATGAGCTCGTTAGGGAATATTGGGACATATGTCCGCTCAGGGAACTCATATTGGATCATGGGAGTGAATTCGGCGCACATAGGATTAATGAAGATGGATCATGGGATAGTGAGTTCAAGAGACACGTTGAAGGATTAGGAATAAAGCTGATTCTTGCAGCAGTAAGGCATCCACAAACGAATGGAAAAGTAGAGAAATGGTTCCACACATACAAGAGGTTTAGAGGCGAGTTTGAAACGTTTGATGAGTTTGTTAAATGGTATAATAGAAGGCCTCATGGAGCTCTTGAACTTGAAGAAATGGAATCACCTGAAGATGCTTTCTGGAAAAGATTGCCAATTGAAGCGAAATTCAGAATCGGAGTGAGGCTTTTTGGGTTGTGAAAATATGAAAAAATTAAAGCGAGTTTCAAAGCGAAATAATTTTGGGATAAAACACTGTTCATGACTTCTGGAAATCTTATTTTAAATTCAAAAATTGTGAACATGCAGTCTGCAATGTTCACATTTTAAGAGAACTCAAAGAAATTTCGAAAAATGAAACTCAAAAGTGGTCTTTAGAAATGTCAGACTTCTTGCGTGAAATAAAAAAATGTGTAGACGATGTCAAAAAACTGAGTAATAAAATAGAAGAAGAAACAATTAAAGCTTTTAAAGAAAAATATGATTCAATACTGATGAAAGGATTTGAGGAAAATCCTCCCCAAAATTCTGAAATTGACAAGGGCAAAAAAGGAATGCGAGCACAAAGTGGCGCAAAGAATTTGCTTGATAGACTTTCAAAATATAAGAAAGAGGTTCTTAGGTTTGCTACAGACTTGAGAGTCCCATTTGGCAATAATCAAGCAGAAAGAGACCTCAGGATGATAACGATACAGCAAAAGATATCGGGAAGTTTTAGGACACCGCATGGAGCAGATACTTTCTGTAGAATCAGAGGATATATTTCTACAATAATAAAAAATAATATGCCTGTGCTAAGCTCACTTAATGCGGTATTTGAAGGAGTTCCCCCGTTACCCTGAATAGACACGATTTTTTCAAATTTATCCTTTGTAATAGCAGCGGAAGACGTGATGCTTATCTTATACCGAGAAGTGCAGCTCCAAGTGCTCCCGTGACCTGAGGGTCTGGCGGCACATAGAGTGAGATGCCCAGTTCTTTTTCCAGCGCTGCTTTAATACCAGCGTTTTTTGCTACGCCCCCCACAAAAGCTACATTTTGTTTTAAGCCTACTTGTCGAGCCATGACAGCAACTCTTCTGGAAACACTTTCGATGAGTCCTGCTGCAATATCCTCCTTTTTAAACCCTCTCGCCCGGAGTGATATAGCCTCAGACTCGGCGAATACAGTACACATACTCGTTATGCTGGCTGGTTTTTTTGAGCTTAGTGCCAAATGCCCAAATTCCTCTATAGGTACTTCAAGCGCTCTCGAAGTATACTCTAAGAATTTGCCTGTACCTGCTGCACATTTATCGTTCATTAAAAAATCTGCTACCTTCCCATCAATCACCGAGATGACTTTGCTATCTTGACCGCCTATATCTATAATCCCATTGACGTTAGGGTACAGGAAATAAACTCCTCTGGCATGAGCAGTGATCTCGCTAATAGCTTTTTTGGCGAATTTTATGCTATTTCTGCCGTATCCTGTCGCATATACGCTATCTACGTCTTTTTCATCTAATCCAGTATTTTCAAGCAAATTTTTATATGCCCTTTCTGCGGCTGATAAGAAATCAAATGCCGTTGGCAATACAACTTGTGAAGTGGCAAGATTGCTGTTGACAAGGACAGCCTTCGTAGTGGCGGAGCCTGAATCTATTCCGACTGAAATCATGACAGCATCTCCATGAAAGCATCCATACGAAGTCCTATCTGCTCTACATCCGAATCTCCATAGTCCGTTTCTATAGCAAGCATAGGTATTCCTTTTTTCTTCAGCGCCTGTTGTACCTTATATTTCTCAATATTGTAACCATGGCAAAATTGCAGGGTATAGTATACTATACCATCGACCTTAAACTCCCTCGCAAGTTCCAGGATATTATCTATACGCCGATTGTTTGGACTCATACAGGAACAGGGTATTTTTATGTAACGT
>JAUPKV010000219.1 GCA_030837265.1 Methanobacteriota archaeon | reverse complement strand
TTCGGCTCTGTCTACAAAAAGACCTTTCCCTGAAACTATGACAAAAGGAATTCTTGTCCCTATGGAAGGTCTTACCCCTGTCCGTCGTTTAAGATTTTCTGCTACAGTCAGGTGAGGTTGTTTATTTTTATAGCTGTCAGTTTTTCGCGTAAGTGTCCGGGTTAACACGAGACTTTCTATAATTTCGGAGTCTTTTCTCGGGTCAAGATTGCGGATATCATTAATGACTTTCTTAACATGTTCCGCAGCTTTATCAACATCACCTTCTATAAGCACAAGTTCAAGCACTCTGTTAAGTGTCCTTGAAGTCAATTCACACCAGTCTCTACGGACAGTTTCCATTCCTTTGACCTTGATTTCACTTTCCCAGCCTGAGTTCTTAGGCTCAAAAAGCCATAGGGCATATCGCTTCTTTGCGATAAGAAGAGCACGTTTTGCAATAGATTCGAATTCGAGTTCCATGGGTTTTTGAAGGGAAGCAGAGACGATATCTGCAAGCTTGTTTCCTACAAGGCCAACCCCCTCAAGTGATAAATCCCCTCCGGAAGTACATTGAACAAAAACACTGTCAGTATCTCCATAGGCAACTGACAGTTTCACCACCCTATCTGAAGGAAAAAGCTCTCCAGCTTCTTCAGACTTCAATGCTGCCTTATCCCTCAGAATTATTTTTCCTATTTTATTATTGATGATGTCTCGAGTATTCAGGATATTGTCTCTTCCGTAACTGGTAACGGCATTTGCAAGGGTCAGACTGTATAGCCTTGCTCGGGCGTACCCGGAATAACCATAAAAACTATTCAGGAGGATTTTCAGAGCAAGCTGAGTAGCATCAAGTACTCTAGATTCGTTTTCATCTGAAGTTCGTTTCATCCTTTTCTTGGTTTCAGTCCTTTGATTAAGTAAATTTTCAAGAATGGAAGGTACAATTCCTTTATATACCTCAGCAGGCACAAACTCCCCACCAGATGGAGACTTAATCATTTTTCCCTCCGGTCTGTCTCCAGTAATTACCGTTGTATAACAGAGGTTGTATGCCATCATAATGGTCGGATAGAGCGATTTATAATCCAGAATCAGCACATTTTCTAATAGACCCTTCTTTGGCTCGAGTACTTCACCGCCTTTCAGATCTGAACTCATGTCGTATCTTTCTGCTGAATGCTTATCTCCAGGCTTTGGAAGAATTATTCTGTCTCTGAGTGCGAATTCTTTGAAAAGCAGAGTCTCGACCATGGAAGTCTGGCCTCCATCAACGATCTCCTGGAGCAGACTTCCACTTACCTGAGCAAGGGCAATATATTTGTCAAGTAGTTTCAGATTAAGGATAAGATCAAGTGCAAGTTCAGAGTCCCTGCGTGAATAATCAATGAATTTTTTAAGTTTATCTCCCGAATCGTTCCAATATTTTTCCATTTCAAGAGGAGCAATATCGAGTTTTTCACGGCTTAAAAGCTCCTTTGAAACAGCTCTCAGAGTATATTGCTTAAGGCTGAATGCCCTTCTTACAAGAGGAAGAGCATCCACTACTACCCGTCCCTTGATTTCGGTCCTGGTAATTAGCCCGAATCTTCGATACCCTATTTGACTACCGTCCCTTCCAACTGCCGGATTGATTGATTCACCCTTTGCATTGAGAGTTTTTACCCTGTCCGTAATATAAGGGATATCAAAGTCCTGATGGTTATATCCGGTAACTATATCAGGATCGTAATCGCAAAATATTTCAAAAAAGCGATTTAACATTTCGGTTTCGTTCAAACAGCACTCGACATCGCCATCCATACCTTCCGCAGGTTTTGCCACAAGAACCAGGGTTTTATGCCCTTCATACTCTGGTTCGAAGGAAAAGCTGACCATAATGATAGGAGAAACATCTGGAGAAGGCATTCCTCCATCGAGAGGTAAGCATTCGATGTCAAAAGAGAGATACTTAAGTGGAGCAATTGTCAGGTTTTGGATCCTTTTTAGTTTTGATACAAGGACTGAGGAGTTAC
Organism: Methanobacteriota archaeon; assembly: GCA_030837265.1. The sequence continues at coordinate 8,215 of JAUPKV010000219.1, read as the reverse complement.
GTGCAAAATTCTCACAATGAGAACTACCTGAATAACCTGCCCTGAAGTATCTTACAGGATCTGCAGGCTTTCCTTCAACAGAAACCCAGACCATGCCTCCAAGCCCACTGTCAATTAAAAAGCGGTTTCTAAAAAGAATGTCACTTTCATAAACTTCCCATTTGCCTTCAGCATTAACAACTTCTTGAATTTTCAGAATCTCGTCTCGGATTTCGGGTACATCTCTTGGCAGGTAAGTGGTAATCTTGAGCATTTTTTTCTTTAATTCCTGATATCCTACAGGCTCGAATTTTTCGACCACTTCCACCTTTTTAACTTGTCTAAAAGTGTCTTTTATAAGACCTGCTACAGTATTCAAATCTCCAGAGGCCTTGAGATAAAAATAAGGCTCAAAATCCGGGACAAGGCAACAAACACTTTCTCCATCAGCCCCTCTGCCAAAGAGGCGGACGACAGGGTTGCTGTCATTAACGACTTCATAATCTGCATCCAAGATCTGAAAATCCATAGGCATGGTTTAAGGTTTCAGGTAACATATAGCTTTTGTTGTATTGTCAAAAAAGAGATTAGCATACTAAATTATTTAACATTTTTTAAAAAACCCTTAATTTAAGAAGAATAAAAAGAGAAAAATAAGTAATAAATTGATTTCGGTAAACTAACATTATATTCCTTTAATTTTGTTTTTGGATTCTTGTATTCTTCCTTTTATATTTGATAATTAGTCAGATCTGGGTTATATTCATATTAATCGAAACTTCTGCGATATCGGCGCTGTACTCAGCCACTCGCCGAAGGCTTTCCAGAACCATGCTCAGTTCAATGTTGCCTGGACCTTCAATATCTCGTGATTCCAAGGAAACTCCGAATTGAGACACCTTTTTAGCTTCCACTACAATTTTATTTATGGCTTGAAGGTCTTCCTGTGACATCGAGTCAATTGAGCTTTCGAAAACTTTACGAGAAAGTTCAGCCATCTTGAAAATAGGGTCTTCAGGATTCACTCCGGAATTCATTTTCAGAACATTTCTTGCTATTCTGACCGCATGATCGCCTACTCGCTCAATACTTTTAGTAATTAGCCTGTACCCCAGACATTCCCTTGGATGCCTGATTCCTATCTTTTCTGAGAGTTCGATATCCTCAATTGAGGCTTTTAACTGGCGAACAGAGAGGAGATAGAAACGGTCAACATCATCGTCTCTCTGGATGACATCTTCGGCAATTTCCACATTATGATCCCGAAGAGCAGCCATTGAGTCCTCAAGCATCGAAAGTACAAGACCGTACATATTTTTGATTACCCTGCTAAGAGGAAGGTCATTATAATTTAACAGGCACTGAAAAACCAGTTCATTTCTGGATTCTTCTACAAGCTCGAGACCTATCAATTTCTGACGAACGGAATCCTTGATAAATTTACGGTCATAAGCACTGAAACCTTTTTTGGTAGTTAACCTGATAGAGTCGTAACCTACAAGATAATGTGAAATAAGAATCCTAAGGTTGTTTTCCGCACTATCCGAGTGGATATAGTCAATTGTAGCCTTGGGGGCAGCATGTTCCTTTGAGATCGTGCTGGAAGAAACTAGCAGGGTCTTGTTAGGCATGGGTGTCAGATTGAGTGTGTCTCCGGCTTCTAGCCCTATATCCCTGACCCATTTAATAGGGAGGGATACAATGTAAGTAGAATTTCCAGTAAATTGAACTTTTCTTTTGTCTTTAGTAATGAATAATCCCCCTAGGGCATCAAATAATTTAGCAAAATCTATATAGACAGTTTGATATATAAAGTTATCTAAGAAGTGAATACAAAACTATGAAAGAAACAGTACTACTTTATCTACGTATGTATATATGATCAACACTCTAGTCACCAAAAATATAGAGTAATCTAAAGAGAATATATACAAAATTAGATATAAAATAAGGTTTATTAAAAACATTCTTGAAATATTCTACTCAAAGTTTGTTCGTTTTTTATAACTTTACTTTAGGCACTCTATACTTCCTATTAGATCGGGAGCTTTCCAAAAGCAATTAATAGAAACAAAGATGAAAATATTCTAAAAACTCTATAGGCAGAAAAGTGCCAATAGGATGAAAATATAGAGAATAAAGACAACCGATCAAATATGAGTTAGATTTGTATTTCGGTATTCTCTTTCTCCTGAGGTTAACGAAAACTATTTTACAAAAAAGCATAATGAACCATCTTATGCTTACCCTTGGTATAGTAAACACCTACGACAAAATCAAAATTCTCGATGCTCACTACCGTGCGATTGCTAGAGCTGCTCCAATTTGCCATGCATTTGGATTTCATCTCGCTCTTTATGATTTTCCGTTTAAAATGACTGCAGAAGAACTGGTAGCTTTCGTAATGGAAAAAACTACCATAGGAGAATCAGGAAGCTACCTCAAAACTCTTTATGAAAAAAACCACCTGTCAGTCTCTGATCTTCCAAAAAAAGGATTTCCATCTCATTTTGGAGAGATTGTAATTACTACTTCAAAACCAGATTCAAAAAAACTAGTTGTTCCAGTAAAAATTGCTGAAGAAGCCCTCAGAAATCGCTCTTTTCTCTTCCTTGTGGGATTAGGTCATAAAGGGCTTCCTAAAGAGCTCTTTGAGAGAGGAAAGTATCATCTTGATATTACCTGTAAAGGATTATCACTGGAGACCTGTACTGCAATAGGAGCGATTCCTGCAAACCTAGCTGGCCTCATGACAAGAATGGAAGTTCAAAAGTAATTATAGATTAAGCTCAATTCAGAAGCTAAAAGTACTCAAAAGGGCTCAATTAAAAAAATTTAGCAAACGTGGAAAATTTTTCCGGAACGAATATATAATACAATTGACAATTAATACTTGTTGTGGGTAAGAACAACGCTTGTTGCGCTGTTAGGGGTAAGAATCCCAGAGGATACAGATTTCGTACCTGCATTTTAGGAATCCCATCCAGAAAAACTAGATTAGCCAAAAGCGTGGATAGGTGTCTTGAAAATCTTAGAGTTCTGAATTTCAAAGTAGAAATTCCTAAAGTATTAAGAGCTCAAACATTTATTCGGCGAATTGAGGCCGAAAAGCTGGAAATTAAGTAGAACTGCAGGTATCGCATCCAGAGGAATATTCTAACCCAAATGAAGCGCAAACATTGAAGAGACGGGAGGAAAGGTCTGAATTGCGGAGAGGATTCTAAGGTGTTACAACCCGTAAGTCAGCGCAAAAATTGAAGAGACAGGAGGAAGACTATGAGTGAATTGAATAATGACTACAGAAAAAGAAAAGAATATAGGCATAAATACTACGAAGACGGTTATCACACCGTTGAAAAAGGCTGTACTGACAGCCTGGACTCAGATGAATTAGACCTTTACCGCTTTATGATGGGCGGAATGCAGGGTAAATAACCTGCACAAACTTTTTTTATTTCTCGTTCCTAAAGAAGATGCATGTACGATGTATATGCTGTTCGTGAAGATTTTCCTGTTTTAAAAGAATTCATGTACCTTGACAATTCAGCGACTACTCAAACCCCGAGACCTGCAGTTGAAGCCATGGTAGATTATTTCTACAGATATGCAGGAAACTACGGAAGAGGAGCACACAGCCTCGCTAGGGAGACCACCAACCACTATGAAGATTCAAGGGAAAAAATTGCTCGCTTTCTAAATGCAGAACCTTCAAAGACAATTTTTACGAAAAACACCACTGAAGGAATTAATCTTATCGCAAACAGTTATCCCTGGGAGGCAGGGGACCACATTGTCACTACTCTACTCGAGCATCACTCAAATTTCCTGCCCTGGCTGCGTCTGCAACAGCGAGGAATTAGTGTCACAGTTGTAAACCCGGATAGTAAGGGTAGAATCGATACCTCTGCTCTAGAGAACGCATTCACAGAAAAAACAAAACTTGTTGCTATAACCCAGGTTTCAAATGTTTTAGGGTCCGTACAGGATGTAAAAAGCATTGCGAAAATGGCTCATAGAAATGGGATAAAAGTTCTGGTTGACGGAGCCCAATCTGCGGGACATATGCCAGTTAATCTTAAAGACCTTGATTGTGACTTTTTTGTAACTGCCGGGCACAAAGGACTGCTTGGACCGCAGGGAACCGGTGTACTTTACATTAAAGATCCTGATGTGATTGAGAGTGCTTCAGTGGGGGGGGGCACTGTTTCGGATGTCTCCGGATCTACTTATGTGTTGGAGCCTTCTCCAGCCTGTTTTGAAGCCGGCACCCCCAATATCCCCGGGGTCATAGGATTAGGAAAGGCAGTAGAGTATGCGGAAAAAATAGGGGTTTCAGAAATAGAAGCGCATGAAATAAAACTCTCAAGCGAAACTGCAAAAAGGCTCTCTGAACTCGAGTTTGTAGAAGTTTACGGGCCTGAAGATAGGGCAGGAATTGTACCTTTTAATGTAAAGGGACTTCACCCTCATGACGTTGCTCTTATCCTTGACCAGACCAGGAAAATTTGCGTTCGAAGTGGGCATCACTGTGCAATCCCGGTTACTCGCTTTTTGAGAGTAGACGGCACTGTAAGAGCTTCCTTTGCACTATATAATACAAAAGAAGAAGTAGATGCACTGGTAAATGCAGTTTCAGAACTTAAAGCACTTGTTTCCTGAAGGACGGTATTGAGAATGGATCTATTGGGCAATGATCGGATCAAAAGTCTCAATTAAGGTCCTTAATTAACTAATATAATTACTTCACTAGAGATGAAACTTAATCTTAAATATTTAGCTAGTATCAGAGCATATAAAAGAATACGAAAATAAGTTTGTATCTTCGAATTAAGTATATTTTCTCTTTTAATTAGGGGGTCTTAATCCTTAAAGGACTTAGTAAAGGATAAATATTAAAGCTAACTGGTCAAAATTTATTAATGCAAAGGTAAGTTATAGAAAGTTTTTATAATGTGTTGACCTAATATGACTTAATAAAAAAACCAAAAGGCGAGAGTATGGGTGAAGTGAAGGAAATAGCTGTTAAAAATAGAGTTATCTCTAGGTTATTTGGTAAAAAAAGAGATAATAACTTCATACCAGAAATCATTAAAAGAGTTAAAAGTAACTTCAACAAATCACTTCGGACTTTGCCAGTTTATGATCAGGACAGACAAGGACCCCTTGTTGAATTTATAGTGCCCAATGGAATAAAAGAGATTGAAAGATACTGGCTTCAAGAGCCTTACACTTTTGCGTCAATCTTGGAAGATAGGAAAAAAAGATATTACAAACTTCTTGAACCTGCACTTACAATGTATGAAAAAGAGCTGTTAGAGAGAATAAACGAAGATCTTCAAGATATCTTAGTCCTGAATTCCACAACTTCCAAACTTGAAAAAAAAGAGCTTCTGATAGATAGAACTCTCTTCCTTCTTGAGCAATACAAAGCTGATGTTTCAGCTTCGGCAATTGAAAAAATATTATATTACCTCCAAAGAAACTTGCTGAGCTACGATAAAATTAATCCCCTTCTCTGCGACCCTTATATCGAAGATATATCTTGCGATGGGGTGGAAATTCCTGTCTACATATACCATACAAAGTATTTCAACATCGAAAGTAACATTTCCTTCAAAGAAGAAGAACTTGACTCCTTTGTAATCAGAATGTGCCAGTTAAATAACAAGCATATATCCATAAGCCAGCCGATAGTGGATGCAACGATTCATGATGGATCCAGGCTTCAAGCTATTTTAGGAAGAGACATCACTCCCAGAGGCAGCTCTTTTACTATCCGCAAATTCAGGAAAGATCCTATAACTCCCATAGATCTGCTTGGTTTCAAAACATGTGATCTGAAAATGTTAGTATATCTCTGGCTGGTTATCGAGAACGGCTATAATATCCTGTTTGCAGGAGGGACAGCATCGGGAAAAACCTCGATGCTTAATGCAACATCTTTATTCATGCCTTCAACAGCCAAGATAGTCTCTATAGAGGACACAAGGGAGCTTTTACTTTACCATAATAACTGGGTTTCCGGAATTACAAGAGAAAGTTTTGCTTCGGACTCTACTGGAGAAGTGTCTATGTACGACCTTTTGAGAGCAGCCCTCAGACAGCGTCCGGACTTCATTATTGTAGGGGAGGTCAGGGGTAATGAAGCTCTTACCCTTTTTCAGGCAATGTCAACAGGGCATGCAACAAGTTCGACTATGCATGCGGGAGATGTACAGACAGTTATAAACAGGCTCACGCATGAGCCCATAAATGTGCCCCAAATGATGCTTCAATCCCTCGATGTACTTTGCATTCAGGAACAGGTGTACATAGGGGAACAAAGAGTTAGAAGAACCCGGAGTCTCGTTGAAGTTCTCAATATCGATCCCGAAACAGGAGATCTTGGTATAAATGAGCTTTTTAACTGGGAAGCTTCAGAAGATTGTTTCATCAAGGTGGGAGATTCCCATATTATGCAGGATATTACGCGTGTCAGAGGATGGGATGCCAGTCAGTTGAGAAACGAAATGGAAAATCGGAGAAAAATCCTGACGTACATGTATGAAAACAAAATGAGGAGTTACATTCAAGTTTCTCTTGTAGTCCAGACATACCAGAGTTATCCTAAAACGATTATGGAATCCCTGGAAAATAATACCTTACGAGGTATGATACAGGATATGATTGCTTAAGAGGGTAGCATGACGTATTATACTATTGCTGATGAACTGGCTTACAGAATCTTTGGGAATTTCTTTTATAGAAACAAAGAAAAATTTCAGGATCTAAAAGCAAAAATACGTCAGTCTCATATTTCCATGTCAGTAGACCAGTATCTTTCCTCTACCTGTATGTATTCTTTGATTGCTGGAATTATTGGGGTAACTTTTGGGGAGTGGTTAGTACTAAAAATCTTTGAATTTCCAATTTCCCGCATTAGTTTTTTTCTAAGCTCGATGAACGCTGGTTTCGTAGAAAGTCATCTGTATCTGTTTGGCATTTTAACAGCTCTTTTATCATTTCTCCTCAGTTTTTTAACTGTTTTTGGCCTTATCTATATACTTCCCTTTCTCCAGGCAGATATCCGACATGCCTGCATAGATAAATCCATGCTTTCGTCTGTAACTTACATGTACGCCTTGACCAGGGGAGGCATGTCTATTTACGACGTTTTCAGATCTTTAAGTGAGTATACTCATATATTTGGCACGTGTGCGGAAGAAGTATCTTATATTGTGAGGGACATGGACTACTTGGGTAAAGACTTCGTGACTGCTCTCAAATCAGCCAGGGAGCGAGCGCCCTCCGAGACTTTCAAGGATTTCATAGATGGATTAATTCTTGTTTCCAATAGCAAAGCTATTATAGAATACATAAAAAACAAATCCGAATATTACCAGAACCTGGCAGAGCTGGCAAACAAGAAATTTTTAAGACAACTGGACCTTCTTGCTGAAGTTTATGTAACAGTACTCGTAGCCGGTCCACTTTTCATAATGACTACCCTCATTGTACTGCAATTATTCCACCCAGCTTCAGCACAAATCCTTTATGTACTCATTTATATAGCAGTACCTCTTGCAAATCTTATATTCCTAGTATTCCTGGATACAATAGGAGAACTCTCTATGGACGCGAAGAGAGTTAAAGTCCCTAATTGTTCCATAGACCTTTCATGTATTCCAGAAATCAGCTCTGGGCTCAGCGAAGAAAATGAGAAAAAAAGAAGAAAAAAACTCATTTTATACAGGCAGCTTTATATCATCAAAAATCTGATATTAAATCCCTACAGGGCCATCAGGGACGAACCCAGATACACGTTTTTAATCGGAATTCCTCTGGGATTATATTATCTTGCACGTGTACCAAAGAATTTTAAAGACTATCTAAACTTAAACTCCCATATTACTCTAAATTTTGCTCATATAAGTGACAGTAGCATTCAGTTAATCAATGAAACTCAGAATTATTTCATTATTTTCATTATCATTGTCCTAGTACCCTTTATCATTTTTTTTGAACTCAGAGCCTGGAGAATGCACAAAATTGATGCAAAAATGCCCGATTTATTAAGAGATCTCTCGAACATTAATGGTTCGGGAGTCCTGTTTTCAAATTCATTAAAATTGATGGCAGAATCAAACATGGGCATCCTTAATAATGAGTTAAAAAAGCTTAAAGAAGATTTGTCCTGGGGTACATCAACCTCAAGAGTTCTCATAAAGCTTGACAACAGTTTCAGGACAGCTACCTC
>JAUPKV010000218.1 GCA_030837265.1 Methanobacteriota archaeon | reverse complement strand
TTCTGAAGATCAGGAACTGATAGTTTATAAGCACAACGGTTTCTGGCAATGTATGGATACATACCGTTACAAAGACATTGCGGTCTTTCCAGTTCATTTTAGTCATTGAACCCCCAATTACCATATACGCCATGGAGCCTGATTGTTTTTCCAGAGAGTATTCAGGATTTCCATTTCACGGTATGTATCCATACATTGCCAGAAACCGTTGTGCTTATAAACTATCAGTTCCTGATCTTCAGAAAGTTTTTCAAGCGGGGTTTTTTCGAAGATACAGTCATCATCTGTACTTAAATAATCGAATATTCTTTGGTTCAAAACGAAATAGCCGCCGTTGATGATGCCTTCCATTGCGACGGGTTTCTCGTTGAATTTTATCACATGATTATCTTCAAGAATTAGTTCACCAAAGCGGGAAGAAGGTTTGACACCAGTCATTGTTGCACATTTTCCATGTGAGTGGTGATAATCTAATAATCTTGAAATATCAATATCTGCTACGCCATCACCATATGTAAGCATGAATGTATCGCCGTCTATATATTTCTCGATCTTCTTTACACGAGCGCCTGTTTGTGCTTCGTCACCTGTATTAACCAGTGTAACGAACCAGTCATTTTCCATATGGTTGTTGTGAACTAATATTTGATTGTGCCTTCCAATATTAATCGTAAAATCGTTATTCATCGCTTCATAGTTTAAAAAGTAATCCTTTATCATGTTTCCTTTGTAACCGAGGCACAGGATAAAGTCCTTAAATCCGTAACTGGCATAAGTTTTCATAATATGCCATAAAATTGGTCTGTTGCCAATTTCAACCATAGGTTTTGGCCTGTACTCTGTTTCTTCCCTTAAACGAGTTCCTTTACCACCACACAATATGACTATTTTCATAACAATACCTTCTTTGAAACAGTATTTGGATTTTTATTATTAGATAAGTTTTTTCGTTTATTCAACAGTTTCACAGGCAAATTTATTTTTGTCATGACACCACAAACATTGAAAGTGTAGATCAATATATCACATCAAAAAATATACTAAGGAGAAAATTACATACAATGTGATATGTGCAAAATTCATAACATTTTATCGCACCAAACGATTGGATATTAAACTTCGATATCACGATACACATTTAAATTATTTAAACATGTTGGCAGTATTAAATTCTTTGTATATTTCGAAGTGCGATTTTTATGTAACATTAATTCAAGCCTTATGCTACGAAATTTATTCTTTGTGAACTTTTCTCTATCTATAATTTTTCAAGAAAAGATTACTTATTAACATGTTTTTTTAAAAAGATTGTATGAAAAAATATGAATGAGTAATTTTTTTACATGAAAAAAATGGTATATGATTGCCGATTAAAACTTATTAACATTAATTAATCTCGGAGCACAAACTTCTCAGCATTCGTACTACTAATGTGATTAATAATGAGAAAATATAAACTCCCGAAATTATTAAAAAATCACGCTGCGAAAAATCATATATAGGATATAAATAGTGTAATAGTACTCTCGATCCTTTCTTTCACAAAGTATCAGGTGAAAGTTATCGTATTGAATCTAGATGGTCCGGTAATGATTGCCGGCTCATCAGTGACATTTACTTAGCAAAAGATATTTTTCTTAGAATAAGTAAGATGAAGTAGATTTCAAATAAGTAAATTGTTATTCTATTATCGTTAGTATTTATTTGAGAAATCGGATATAATAACAACTATTAACAATAACCTAATTATTATCAGAGTTTACCTTATTTTCAATTATAATATTAAGGTACAAAACAATAAACAGAGATGGTCACTACGGACAAAAGCATAAGACACTCTGAGGCAAAAATGACAGCTAACAATTCAAAATCAAGTATCATACTTCTGGCCGCAGCAATTGTAGTCGCTTTTCTCTTACGTATGCTTCCATATGCTGCAGTTACTGCAAACGGAGGTATTACCTTCAGGGGATTCGACGACTTTTATCATATGCGGTTAATTGCTTATACAGTTTCTAATTTCCCCCACTCCTTAAATTTCGATTCATATATCAATTATCCTTATGGATATAATGTCGGATGGCCACCTTTTTTTGATCTGCTTGGTGCTCTGCTTGCAAAGGTTTTGGGTGGAGGACAACCGGATCTGCATACTACCGAATTTGCAGGAGCTTTACTGCCGGTACTTCTTGGTGTAATTACAATAGTTCCATTGTATATAGTTTCTGCTGCAGTACTGGATAAAAAAACCGGAGTGCTTGCAGCTTTCATCTTTGCTGTTCTACCAGCTCATATATCAGTATCTCGTTTTGGGCTAGTTGACCACCATGTTGCAGAAGCACTACTTACAACGGCATCTTATGCATTATTTATACTAGCTTTAAAATCTGCAAGAGAAGGATCTATTTCCATAATATCCCTGAAAAACATATCTTCTGAAAGGAAAGTCCGGGAATCATTGGCTTTTGCTATGGGTTCGGGGCTATTTCTAGCCCTTCTAATTTATACATGGATCGGTGCTCCTGCTTTCGTAAGCCTTATCGCATTATATGCATTCATACAGGCCACAATAAACCTTAAAGACGGAAAACAATCTGATGACGTTTTCATCTGCTCGATAACATGTCTTTTCGCTACACTTCTGTTTACAATTCCTTTAGCAGCAGGCTCAATACGGAAAGGCCTGGAAATGAGTGCCCTGTATCTGTCCTGGTTCCAGGTTTTCTACGTGCTCATTATGATTATAGGAATTGCTCTTCTCTGGGGCATTTCAAATTATATCTCAAAGAAAGAGCTGGATTGGAAGTATTATCCTGGTGTTTTGATACTGATAGTTGCAGCAGGTTTTCTAGCCCTTAGTATTTTTTTCTCGACTTCCTATTCTTTTGTGCTTGCTGGAATAAATTTCTTCTTTGGAAAAGGAGAATATATGGGCACCATTTCCGAAGCTTTGCCTTTGTTCTTAACTGCGCAGGGAGGTCTTAACCTGGGATCTGCATACTGGGCGTTCGGATTATGCTTGCTTGCAGCCCTGGGGGCTTTATTACTACTTATCCTTGAACGGGACGGAGCAAAATCAAAGTCCGAAGGAATATTTTTCCTGGTATGGTCAGTTTTTTCAATATATCTTGCACTCTCACAGCAGCGTTTCTCATATCAGCTTGCGATTAATGTTTCAATCCTTACCTCATATATGCTCTGGATTCTTCTTGAGTCGTTTGATTTTGAGGCTGAAATCCGGAAGCTGGTGAAACTCGAACAAAAAAATGGAAAAAACATATCATCGACTCTTCAAGCCGGTAAAGAAATAAAGTTAAATACAAAATCAAAAATGAAATCAAAAAATACAACGTCAGCAAAGAAAACCTCCGTTTCTTCAAACAATTCAAAAAAACCGGACTACTTTAAAATTGTCTCTTCACTAGCGTTGATAGGAATTGTTTTTGTTCCGTGCTTATGGACGGGATCAGTATATGCAAGTTCAGGAACGCTTTATCCGGCGTGGCAAGAATCTCTTAACTGGCTAAAAAACTCAAGTCCTCAAACTTCTAATTACCAACAACCAACAGAAATTCCCGAATACGGAGTCCTGAGCTGGTGGGACTATGGAAATTGGATTGTGTACTTATCCGAAAGGCCTGCAGTCTCTAACAATTTCCAGACAAATGTAGATGAAACGGCCCGTTTCTTTATTAACGACTCCGAGAAGGAAGCAAAGGCTATTCTGGACAAATTTAAGGTAAAATATGTAATTACCGATTCATTGATGTTGGCGGCGAATGCCAAGTTTAGTTCTATCGTTCAGATTGCAGGAAAAAACTCCGGGAATTATTACGATGTTTCACAACAGCAAACTGGCGCGGGCATTAAGACTACAGTGGCTCCCAAAAGAGAACTTTTAAATCTTGAATTATTCAAACTTCAAAATCTTGATGGATCAAACCTTGGAAATCTCAGGTTAGTCCATGAGAGCTATGTTCCTCCAGGGGTGGATGCGAGAAATATTACTGTAAAGGTGTTTGAATATGTTCCCGGAGCCAGGATTTCAGGTACTGCAAAATCTAATCAGACTGTCATAGCGTTAATTGGTCTTAAATCTAACACCGGCAGACAGTTCATATATCAAAATAAAGCAGTATCGGATAGTAACGGATCTTTTGAAATAACCGTACCCTATTCTACCGAAAACAAGAGCAATGGAGTTAGTGCCATTACAGCATACGCACTGAAAGTAGAAGGAAATAATAATTCTACAGTGTCGGGAATCCAGGTAAAGGAAAGTGATATTCTGAACGGAAGCAGATTAGAGGTTAAGCTTCCTTAATCAAAAAAATCCCATGGTTTTGAGAATCAAAATATAAATTAAAATCTATAAAAGAGAAAGGGAAATGAAGAGGAAATAAACTGTTTTTCCTCTCTTATTCTCCTGCGCTTTCTACTCCTACGGCATTCAAGAATTTCTTGACCACGGCTTCGTTAACCAATCTTAACAGTGTTTGCCTATCTTTTGTAGCACTGAAAACTCCCAGAGGGATCTGGGCACCTGCTGCATTTGCATGCCCACCTGCATCCTCACCAAAAGCCTGACGCATAATTTCTCCCAGGTTGACTCTAATGTCGTTGCTGCGACCTGAGATATAGATTCGGTCTTCAGTAACTCCAAAGACAACTGTTGTGGAAATTCCCTCAAGGCTCAGAAGGTAATCTGCGGCCTGTGGGAGTGTATCCCTATCCCTTATGTTTCCTACATTTGAGAGAAGGTAACTTCCTACAACTTGCCTGTTCCGAATAGCTTCTCCAAGCACTTCAAGGGTTTCTATGGCCATTGAAGGCTGTTCAAGCTGGTCAAGGATTCCATGATTTGACAGGGGATACAGATAAGATGCAGCTGAGAGATCCGCAGGGTCGGTTTTCCGCTTAAAGTCCTGGGTATCTGTTCTGATCCCATACAAGAGAGCGGTTGCCAGAGTCTTCGAAATATTGATATTAAGCTGCTGCAAGTACTTCGTCATAATAGTTGCAGTTGCCCCGAAATTTGGCCGAATGTCTATGTACTCAGCCTTTATTTCTGTTTCTCCGGGTGGATGATGGTCTATTACAATGCCCATATATGAATTAGGAGGGACCATATTATTGACACCGGGAATGGAGCAATCTATCAGGGCTATTTCATCAAAGTTTTTGAGGTTATTGTCTTCGATCTTACCGAGATCAATCCCCAGCAGGTTTACAAAAGCTTTGTTTTCTTGATGACCTATCTTGCCATGGTATAAAATATTTGATTCAACTCCAAGATTTTTTGCAATTTCCTTAAGCGCAAGACCGCTGGAGATTGCATCCGGATCAGGATTATCATGCAGTACAATCGCAAGCTTTTTATCCCTGATTCCTTTCAGCCATCTGGCGAGCCGGTTTCCTCTATGGACCGACTCGGCCCTTTCAAGGGAACGTGAAAGAGAGCTTGCAATAAGCTTGGAAGGCATAAAGACATAGTCTGCGCCGAGATTTTCCATCCTTTCCTTATTGATCACATCCGAAGAGCGTGCAAAGAGCTGCACGT
>JAUPKV010000217.1 GCA_030837265.1 Methanobacteriota archaeon | reverse complement strand
TTTGTGCGTTTTAAGGAGGATTCAATTCTTCTACTGCTGTTTTTCTCTGCCATGGGAAGATCAGGAAAGAGATATAATATTAATTATATTAATTTATATGTTTACCTGCCGAATCTAGGATTTTTGGCGTTTTGCTTCATATAATGTAAAGTCCTAGAAAATCCCAACTTTTTGGTTGTCGTTTAGTTTTTTTGTTGTTAACTTGAATGTTGTTCATTTGGATTCGGTTAAGGATCAAAACGTCAAAATTTGAGTAAGGTTCTGTGTGGTTGTCGGTATTCAAAGGGTTGTTAAAATTGCTGTATGAAATCGATATCTGGCTTGACAAGCGGTTTTGTAAAGTTAGCTGATCCTGGATATTAGCTCTCAAAAATCCGGTGCCATAATTCTAAAGCGCAGAGTTAAAAGAATAACGAATATTCAAATAATTTGTGAATTTAAATATCTGTATTGAGGTGTGCATATGATCGAAAACATGACGCATGTAATGATATTCGTCAAAGACTATAATGAGGCGCTTGACTTTTATACTAATAAACTTGGCTTTGTAAAAGTCACAGACGTTAGCCCGGCACCAGGATGGCGCTTTTTGTCCGTCGCCCCAAAAGGCCAGGGTACGGAAATCATTCTCCATGTGCCCAACGCCGGAATGCAGGGCGAAGCCGAAGCAAAGCGGCAGGCAGGACTCATAGGTAAAACTCCTTCCTTGATGTTTAAAGTCGATGATTGCAAAAAGACGTGCGATGAGCTAAGATCAAAGGGCGTAATGATCGTAGAGGAGCCGAAAAAGGCGCCTTCCGGTATCCAGGCGCTCATCGTAGACCTGTATGGAAACCCGTTGTGGCTTATAGAGCATCCCAAGTGAAAAAAAAATCTAAGAGTAAAGGGTTTCTCACTTTTGGCTTTTTGCTTTATATATGCAAAGTTCCCTTGGAAAACTCTTCCAAGTAAAGCATAGAAGTATTAACAAAGTTTCAATAATAATCAGCTTCAACAGCAGGATTGGATTAGAGGCGGTCTGAGAGGTTTTAGAATTAGAGTAGATTCATTTTGATCCAATCTAGAACCTCTCAGTAAGCCTAATATCAAAATATAATTAGAAATAAATAGAATATGTACGGAAATAAAAATGATTTTAACGCCTTCAAAATTAATTTTTTCCAAAAAATTTTAAAAAATTTATCTATATTATATAGACATGTCCATTTGTACAATCTAGTAATTTACCTCGGCACAGACTTACACATTACTCATTAGATTAAAACTGTTAAAATCAGGCCTTAGAGGAATTGAAACAATTTATAATCAAAGAGCTTTATTAACAACAGTAGAAAAACATTAATGAGAATTTCAAAGAAATCATCGGAGATGAACAAAACGGAACATGCAGGGAAAACCATATTCGGAATATTACTCATAGTGATGCTGGGAATCGGCTGCGTGGACAATTCCACGCAGACTCAAGAACAAACTCAGGAACAGACTCAAGTACAAACCAGTGCAGCTACTACCGTAGTTGATCCTTATGGGGATCAGGGATGGCTTGACTACCAACTCAACTATGGGCGCATATTAAGAACCGATCTTGATAATATCACAAACTCAATGAATACCAGCGACTTCATATCCATGCAACAGTATGGAACAAATCTTCAGAATCATACTCAAGAAGCGATAACGGAAAACCAGAAGTACAAAACTACGAAGTACTCGAAAGCTCAAACCGAATGGGATTCTGCAATGAGAGATCTTAACACTGCTGGATATTACTT
This sequence comes from Methanobacteriota archaeon, assembly GCA_030837265.1. The sequence goes on along the minus strand of JAUPKV010000217.1, from coordinate 1,874 downwards.
TACACTCATGGCTGAAAATAGGGGATCGGATCTTCTCTCTCTCAGTAACCTTAATGATTACATAACCAAAGGTGTAGACCATCTGGGTAACTATACTCAACTTCGAGATGCAGCTAACAATACTACAGTCTAAATTAAGAAAGTTAACTTCAACTACTCTTTTTCAATAAGGACAACCCTTGTAAAAACAGTAGAGGGAGACTTTATTCTCCCTCTAAAAAAAACACGCGTAAATATCAGTCCTTACAGCGATTGAAACGATCTTGAAGATTCGCAATCCAGCTTACTCAGTAAACCGTAAAAATCAGACCTTAGAGGGATTGGGTCGTGTCCGTGAGTTATTGATCAATTCCGAAAAAGCAAGCACATCTTCCGTATTTGAGGAAAATGTAGAGATTCTTATGTGTACGGTTTTCAATAACTCACGCCCATTACCAGGGATTGAAACTCAGATAACTATACGTTAATAAATATATTTAATCACATATCTTCCAAAACATTAACTTCTTAAGTAAAGAATATCTAAAATCCAAATGATTAAATGTTCATTGATATACGTGTAATTGATCATATAATGGCGAGAAGTATGCTCATCAATTCAAAGATCAAGGATTCGCAATCTTACTTAATTTAACAAAAAATTAGTATCTGAAGCATTAAACAAGGGCTGATCCCAAAACTTGAAATTCCGTCTCTGAATCTCGTATTCGGAATAATCAATCAATGTCTAGGCTCATGAAAATCATTTCTGAAACTCTTAATGATTGAGAATAAAATTGGTTTTGGGATGAGCTCTTTGTCTATTTCACGCAATTGGTATCAGAGTAAATCCTTTTTGATCCCGCAGTAGATGCAGTATATAAGGAGTCTGATATTCTTGAATGAAACTCTACTCATTGCCCCCTGTGGAATGAATTGTTGCATTTGCATGGCTTACTTAAGGAAGAAAAATAAATGTCCCGGCTGTAGAATTGAGGCTAACAAACCTGTTACTCGAGTCATATGCAAAATAAAAACATGTGAAACTTTAACAAAAAACAACTTAACATTTTGTTTTGAATGTGAAAATATTCCTTGTAATAATTTGAAACATCTGGATAAAAGGTATCGTACCAGATACAGTATGAGCATGATTGAAAATCTTGAAAACATTAAAAAACATGGTATTGAGGAATTTCTAAGAAATGAAAAAATAAGATGGACATGCACCGAATGCGGCGGCACAATCTGTGTTCATAAAAGCAATTGTTCTAACTGTGGAAGGAAAATTTGAATTGAAAATTTTATATCCGGATTTTGACAAACTCTAATTTATCAAATATTCTCAGCCACGTGAATTGCCTGCACTTCTAATATTTTTAAGGTACTATAAGTAAACTTTTCATACTGGTGTGAAAATATAAGCTATTTAATTAAATAAGGGGGGCTACTGGAATTGGTTTTGTCCACAATTATCTCTGTTTTTTCTCTGGCAGCATTTGCAGTTATTCACAGCCTGACTGCGAGCCTGCCCTTCAAACGTTTAATCCTGAGAATCGCCGGTCCAAGAGCAGAAATGCTCTATCTGCCGGCATACAGCCTCACTTCAGTGCTGACAATATTGCCGCTCGTCTATCTGCTCTATAAATATCCGGGGCGAATTCTCTACAAAATACGTTCTCCCTGGCGCTGGCTGATGGTCGGCGGGCAGTTAATTGCTGCGATCATTGCCCCAAGAGCTTTTCAGGATGCTCCGCATAGATTCAAAATACGTTCACAACTCTCTGCTCCCCGGACTCCCGAAGCCGGCTCCCTGAATATCCGGGGCATTTACCGATGGATAAGGGACCCTTTCCTGCTCTCGGGCCTGGTCATAATCTGGCTGACTCCTATTA
>JAUPKV010000025.1 GCA_030837265.1 Methanobacteriota archaeon | reverse complement strand
ATGCTTGAGCCGGATGCATTGAAAGGTGCAAGTCCGGTTCTTAGAAGAGGGAGAACGAGTAATCGCTCTTTCTTATTCAACATGGTCATTTAAATTTCACCATTTTTCTTGCTACCGTTTTTCTGAAATTGCTCTGCTTATTTAAGCGTGTGTTTCTCTAAATATATTAAAAATTTTGAATTATTTGTCGTCATCGAGAGCTTTGAACCTCTATTTATAAGAACTTGAGCCAAAATATTTTTTCAAATTTTGTAACAAAAAACAAAAAACGACAGCAGCAAAAATACTATTTTTCATGAGGCTATCTGCAGAATGTCGGTTTTTAGGTAATATTCTATCATTTTTCAGTTCATGGGGTAGAGCTACGTAAGCTGTCACCAGCCGCAAAGTAGCGAGCATTGAGAGGATAAAGAGGTTCAGCCAACATTTTAACGAAAATATAGCTTTAATACATGGTACGAACGCTACTGCTACTCATCTTTAAAGCCTATTGATCACTTTGTAATGGAATCTAATCAGAAATAATTATCATGCGATCATACAGGTCTCTTTAATACATTTGCTAAATCAATATTTTTCGAAAAGCCTAGATACTATATAAAAATACACTGTCACTAGAGGTCAGATTGAGTGGAATTCTTACCAGAAGAAAAGATGGAACTTACGAATTGATCAAATTATGCCCATAGTACCTGCTATTTTGGGGTTGGTGACAGCTTACGTAGCGATATCCCTTAGAGTGTGTTTTGTCGAAAATGTTGGTGATATCCCTACATAACAGCTTTGCTGTCTAAGCCAACATTATCTCCTTATTATATCTGCAAATTAATATATATGATGTTTATAATACCTTAAAGAGAGGAGATTTAAAAGTCAGTGGTTTAAAACGAAGAATACTTACTGGCGGCTTTATCCTCATCAATAATGGTATCTAAAAATGTGTGTTAAAAAGGAGGGTTGTGTATATGAAAAGCCAAATTAAAAGAACAATAGCCATTTTGCTGTTGGTTTGTTTCTTAGTATCAATAACAGCTGCAGCAGTAAGCGCAGATCAAAAAGAATATAGCAGAGGGTACAAAAAAGGTATCCAAGATGGCTATCCAGCAGGTTTCAAGGCGTGCAAAGAAGGTTCTGGTGAGAGTGCTAAAGAACAATTTAGAACAGTAGTAGCTCCAACCGACTATGATACTGGCTATGAAGATGGTTTCGACATAGGTTTTAGAAGAGGCTATGAAGCTGCAGGTTGCAAAATCTAAATTTCGCTTCGAAACTTTTTTTTTCTATATTTTTAGTCGTCTTGCTCTATACGGTTGATGTTAAATGCTTAGCGCACGAAATTTACTATCCAGACATATGCCAGATTTAGCCTAAATTTATAGTTTCCTTTTCAACATCAATTTATTTATTCTTTTTCATCGCTATCGATGCTGTTTTCAAGTGTATGTAAATCCTCGTATTGTTTTACAACTCCTCTGCTGATTCCTGTTGCATAAGATATCTCTTCTACAGTCATTCTTTTTCCAATGAGCATTTTCACTCTTCCATAATCGCGGATATACCTATCAACTGCTTCTGGACTATGATTTGTTTCTTTTGCGATCTGGCTTGTTGATTTCTTTTCGAGCTTCTTCCTGATGATAATTCCTTTATGCGTAATTCCGGGACCTATATCGTGTATATTTCCTCTTGTTGGAAGTATCTCATCATTTTCTTTTTGATGTTCCAGTACATATCTACTTACTGTAGAGAATGATTTTCCGAGTAAAATCCCTACATCTGCTAGAGTTAATAAAGCTCCCTGTTTATGAGCTTCGTTGAATAATCTTACTGCTCTTGCTTTTTCTATCTCAGTTATATTTACTTTTTTTTCAAGCTTTTCCAGATCCTCTCTGGTGACCAGGTTTAACCTGACAGGAATGATTTTGTGGTCTTCTATCTTTTTATGCGTCTCCTGTGACTCATCTATGCTTACAGCAGGCCATATCACCTGACCAACTTCAAGATTATCCGGATAAAACTTCTCAATTAAGCCTTTCACATCATTAACAATCATTCTAACTACTCTTTTTCCTCCAAGAAACCGATATTCAGTATAAAGCAAGTATTCCAAGGCACTATCAAAAGTCTTTCTGAGTATAGATGAAAAAGCAGAACTCTGTTGCATCATCTTTTTCACCTCGTTTTTTTAAAGCTTGATATGACCTTTGATTTAATCTCATTTAAGGTGTAACTTCCTTTATCTTTGAATCTATTATAGAGCTGCATATATTCCTCTACAAGTCTTTCAGATATCCCTACAGAATAACGGATTTCCGCATTTGAGAACCCTTTTTCATTGAGATATACAACACGTTCAAAAGATTGAAGATAACGTTCTATGCTCCTTATGCTATGATGCATTCTTTTGGCAACTTCAGAAGGTTGTAATCCCTGCAATAATAGCTCGACAGCTTTTGTTTTATGAGATACTGCAGAGCCGATATCTTTGACGTAACCTCTTGTGGGGACAACAATACCTTGTGACTCATATTCCTTCACATCTCTTCGTATTGTTCGTTCACTCACTTTAAGCAAGGAAGCTAAATCTTCATGAGTAAATAGAGCGCCTTGCTCGTATGCTTCATCTGCATATCGAAGGATCCTTGCTTTTCGGAGTGCAGAAACTCCATATTCAGAGAAGATATCGAGATCAGTCTTTGAGAAAAGGGTTACCCAAACAGTTACAAGTTTGCATCTAAGAAGTGGTTTTCCTGCTGGTTCATTAGAAGAAACAAGGTTAATAGGAACTCTATTTTTGCGAAGTCCGTTTTCATGAAAATAATCCGGGTCAAAGTGATATTTTACAGACTCTAGGATAGACCTGGCGATTCCAGGCGCAAGCTCAAAGTCATATTCAATCTCGGAGAGAAAACTCTGTTCAGCATTTTTAACCTCTAAACGATGGACATCCTTCATGGCCTTTACCCCTAATTATATAATGGCCAATCTGGCATATGTCCGCATTTAGGATTTGCTGTTTTCACCCCTAAATACTCTAAAAGTTTCAGATCTCTGAAAAATTACAAAATACCGCTAGTATGCACAACTAACATAACCTTACTAAAAATCGTAATACAAAAAATGTTATTTCTCTTTTATTGTCTGATTATTATAATGAAAAATACCATTTCAATGCAGATTTTTCCACAATTGCCTATGTGTTTGTTTTCTCGTGCGACAAGAAGCTGTGTCAGAAGATTGCGGATCAATCCGACCCCTATCCGCTTAAGGTGTCCCTACCGTGGCATGCGTTCCCGGTAACAGGAAGGTGTGAAGCCCACGGGACAACGTAGAAAAGAATGGTACCCTGAACTGTTCAATCTGCAAGGGAAAAGACGCCATGGAGAAGCAAAAGCTGAATCATCGAAAGGATCGTCAAAACAGACAAGTGAAAACAGGGTGATACACTTGGGCCAAAAAGGCATGGAATCTGGCTATCCTAGTGAGTTAATGGGATGGCAAGCGGACGAAACGATTCCCGGTCTATAGATGGCTCCTAAAGCGCCAAAATATCTTCGATACGGAACTTGGTAACCCGTATACACTCCTATTAAAAAAAAAAGGTATGGAAGTTGCAAGACCTACAAATGGTGTAGACGGGAGAGGATGTTTCAAAAAGCGAACGCCTGCCTGTAATGGACAGGATAGAGGCTTATGCCTTGGTCTGAAAGGGCGCCGACTTGAAACAGGTGTTTCACAGCAAAGAAAGGAGGTATACCAGTGAAAGTGCAGCATTCAAGGACGCCTCGTAGCGAGAAGCGCACTGACCGGAAACTTGCCAGACAATGGAATTCTATTGACTGGAAAGCAATTAAATTCCGAGTTAACCGGTTACAGACCCGGATTGCAAAGGCAACACAAAACGAAAACTGGAATCTGGCTAAAAGACTCATGTATTTACTGACACATTCTTACTCTACTAAACTACTTGCAGTGAGAATGGTTACACAAAACCATGGTAAACGAACTGCTGGCGTTGATGGTAAACTCTGGACTACTTCATCTGACAAGATGCAGGCAGCACTCAGTCTCACAGACAAACACTATCATGCACACCCATTACGCCGTATCTATATCCCAAAACCAGGTAAAACTACTAAACGTCCTCTATCCATCCCGACTATGAGTGATCGAGCTATGCAAACCCTTTATGCTCTAGCTCTTCAGCCTGTAGCAGAAACTACTGCTGACACTCGATCCTTTGGTTTTCGTCTTTTCAAATGTGCACAGGATGCATCAATATATGCATTCCGATGCCTTTGGCAGGATACATCAAGCCCTTGGATCCTGGAAGGAGACATCAAAGGATGTTTTGATAACATTTCCCATTCTTGGCTCAAGAATAACATCCCAATTGATAGATCAATTCTATCTCAATTCCTGAAGTCCGGTTTCATTTTTGATGACACATTCTACCATACTGATAAAGGT
>JAUPKV010000216.1 GCA_030837265.1 Methanobacteriota archaeon | reverse complement strand
TTTAATTAATTTTGAATTACCTGGATCAAAATTTAAGTTTACTCTATTAATCTTTATTTATCGTTATTTTATTCGTCTTCAGGCGTGTTCCTGGGACTTTCCAACCTTTACTTTTTATTAATTTGTATGTCTTTGTATTAGTTAATTATTTCCTACAGTCTTAATGTCCACAAATGTCCACAAGAATAACTCTTTTAAATGCTCTCCTCCAACTACTTATATGAATAAAAAGGTCTTTGTAAAGGTTGACAGACGCAGAGCAGGCTGATTTGCAGTGTTCCTGGATACGGAAAATGAAAAAAGCTGTGAGTGGGAAACCCTGTTTTTCCTGAGTTTTAATCCCTTAATAATTTCTTAAAAAAAGAGTAGAAGCAGAACTCCTTATCCTGATCGACATTCCTATAGGCTTAAATTCTTTTAATATAAGGCTGGGCCGAACTGGCATCCACTTTAAGCAGTTCTTTGATTGAATAATGTCTCTTGATTTTTCTTTCAGGAACAGTAAAAGATCTTTTAGTCCACCAGAAGACAGAATCAGGTTAAAAAGGCACAGTTTAATTGTTGCTCACTTGTTGTCTGTTCCCGTGCTTCTATATTAATGTCTTAAAAACTTTTTCATTTTGAATGTATTCAACTTTTTAACTGTACTCTATATTTTGACTATGCTTTATAATTTATAAGAAATATTACTAATTTTATTTATATTTATAGTTATATATATTTTATATAAAGTTTTGATTAATTTAAGAAATAAATAATAGGAAAGGAAAAGGAAATAAAACCTTAGGAGTATTTTTGATTATTTCAATTGATATGGTGAGATTCGATGGATAATTCAATGAATAACTCAATCAAGGCTTCTTCAAGCAGGTCAATGAATAACTCTATTGGGATGGAGTTTGTCCTGATTCATGCCGGAGAGTTTGAGATGGGCTCTCCAATACGCGAAAAACGCAGAAAACTCTGGGAAAGCCCTGTGCACAGAGTAACGATTAAAAAATCCTTTTACCTGGGCAGGTATCAGGTTACACAGGAGCAATGGCAAAAAGTCATGGGAAATAACCCTTCGTATTTTAAGGGAGCAAAGCACCCGGTTGAAAATATTTCCTGGAATGAAGCTCAGATTTTTGTCAGGAAACTCACTGCCCTTGAAAAAGCCGATGAAAGCAATTGCATATATCGACTCCCTGCGGAAGCCGAATGGGAGTATGCAGCCAGGGCAGGGACCACAACCGGTTATTTCTTCGGAAACGACGAATCGAAACTTACGGAACATGCCTGGTTTCTGGAAAATTCAGGACTCGAAACTCATGCAGTCGGTTTGAAAAAGCCGAACTGGAGGGGGCTTTATGACATATACGGGAATGTAGGAGAATGGGTGCAGGATGAGTACCATATAAGTTATAAAGGCGCCCCAACAGACGGCAGAGCATGGGAAAGCCAATTCACAAGCGTATCTACTCCAGTGCGAGTAAGAAGAGGCGGAGGATGGAATGGAAATGCAGGTTGCTGCCGATCGGCTGAAAGACTTTTTGCGGCTCAGGATAAGAAGCTTAATAGCCTTGGGTTCAGGGTGGCCAGGGAAGTATAGTTCCAGAACAATACTGCTGTCTCAGCAATTATTGACATTTTAGATAAGCAATATCTGGCATAATCTTAACTGCCAGCTCTTAGCTGCTAACTCTTGCTTACATAGATCCTGCTTTTTTGAATTCCTTTTTTAGACCCCATGCTATGACCGGCTGCCTGTGACCTACCTTTTTCAGGGCCATCAAGAAAAAAGAGAAGTAGCACTTCAATTTGTTTTTTGGATCGGTATAATTAATTTTTTCGTCTCGTTACTGAAAAGTTAGCTACATGTTTTAATCCGGCACTCCATCTTTTGCACACTGTCCCCTGCCTGTTTACTACTATAGGCAGGGGCAAAAAAGAGCTTCGGGTGTTTTGACAATTTCGGAGGCGATCTAAGTTTTGTGTCTGTTTGGTAGAGACACTTAATTATACTACGAACAGATATTTAACACTTATGTTTATTTTTTTGTTACTTTATATTAACTATGGTTAATTTACCCCTACATAAATTGGGGAGTTAATTCTTTGAAGAGTCTGATATTATACAGTTGACAGAACATTATAATTGAATCGATAAATATAAAAAGTCCCAATCATATGATAAAAAGTAACATAAGAGGAAAAAATCGATCTGCAGTGAAAAACAAATCTTGAATACGGTTAAGCGGTGCCCGGTTCTCGAATTAAATAGAGGCGGGTAATAGATATTATTAGGCCGCCTTTATGTGAAAATAAGTCTTAGAAGGGACGAATATGGCATTTCGAGATACAAAACCTGAGGAACTTAACTTTCTTGTAAAAAAAGCCCTGGAACTGGAGGCTATCGAAGCAAAGATAATTCCCACCTACAAAGTCTTTGTAGAGAAGAGAGTAGTCTTAAAATGCAGAGGATGTATAGGGTACGGAAAAAAGCTGACCTGCCCGCCTAACGTTCCCACGGTTGACGAATTTCGGGAAATACTCAAAGAGTACAGGTATGCCCTGCTTGTCAAGTTCAGGTCGCCTGCAGTTGCAGATGAAGAGATTGCAAAAGCCCCGTACAGGACCTGGCTTGACCCTGCAGGGTCTGAGGAAACAAGAGAAAAAGCAGCAAAGTTCTGGGAAGAGTATTTTGACTACAGCAAAAAAATACTGCTCTCAATGCTCGAGCTTGAAAAAACAGCCTTTAACGAAGGTTTCACCTTTGCAGTCGCATTTGTAAACGGTTCTTGCAGGCTGTGTGAAAAATGCAATGTGGAAAAAGGAACCTGTCTCCATTCGAATATGGCAAGAATTCCGGAACATGCCGTTGGAATCAATATGAAAAAGACTGC
>JAUPKV010000024.1 GCA_030837265.1 Methanobacteriota archaeon | reverse complement strand
TCTCCTTTTCTCAGAACAATTTCATTATCGTGAATATAGACCTTCAAAGTTCCTTCAAGCACATAATCAAATTCCTGCCCGGCATGAGAGTTCGTTTCAGGTTTCGTCCCATAAGGTTTGGGTTCAACTAAAACTATGAAAAACTCGGCTTTTTTGTGGATGAACTTTTCGGCCAGGTTCTGATATCCATATTGCTTTCTCCTTTCAACGCTGACTCCTTTGCCATCCCGTGTAACTGTAAAAATATTCATGCGTGGCTCTTCCCCTGTCAGGAGAGTAGCCATGTCTACACGCAGCTTATGTGCAATCTCAAAAAGTAAACTTGCAGGGATGTCCTCAATCCCATTTTCATATTTTTGATATATATCATCGGGTACCTTCAGGTATTCTGCCATCTCTTTAACCGAGACATCCGATAGTTCCCGCAGTTCACGGACTCGATCCGCGATCTCCTTGATTTTTTCCTGCATAATAAATCTTCTCCAGCTGTACTTTTCAGAATTAACTTGAGATTTCGCTTAAAACCTTTACGCTCTTCCAGGCTTATTATTATTCGAAATAGAACATTCCTTCTTGAAAAATTAAAATTATCATTAATATACATTATTATTTTGCACGCAGAATTGCGGCTCTGTATTACACTGTTCATTTCACTCTGAATTAGTTTTTTTATGCCGTCCGTGTTCTCATTCTTAATTCGCTCTCAAAAACCCTCTCTGAAATACGTTTTTATATCTTATTTTGTATAACTGTTTATTTCTCGTTATTTTTTAGCATATTATGCTAAGTATATTACTTGTAATTAATATAAAATTAGTTAAATATGTTAATTTTTAATATTTTTTAGGTAATGATGTTAATATTTATATAATAAATCATCCTTAATATTCATACTAACAAAAAGTAAGTTTCCTTTAAAAAGCTTTAGAATATATCGATTTTACTGTAGTTGCAGATGTCGCCAAGGAACTTCATATGGTCTTCACAGGGGTTCCTTCCTAAAAAGTGGAACAATTTTTATTATTTATATAATTTTGATTTTCTATATAAGTAAGGAGTCATTCTAAATTGGCCAATTCCTACAGCGGTATCCAAATATTCATTATTCCTTAACTGATAACGCATCTTACCATGTAATCCTTTATAATTGTCAAAATCATATTTTCTATTGATTTCCATGCTTGAAGAATATGAGAAGAAAAGACATTTTGAAAAGACATCCGAGCCGTCAGCAAGTGGTTTACAGGAAATATCCAAAAAGCCTATTTTTGTTGTACAGCGCCATAATGCACGCAACTTGCATTACGACTTTCGTCTGGAAATGGATGGAGTTCTGAAAAGCTGGGCTGTGCCAAAGCAGCCGCCGAAAGAAATAGGTATCAAAAGGCTTGCTGTTCAAACTGAAGATCATCCTCTTGCTTATGCTAATTTTGAGGGGGAAATCCCGGCCGGAGAGTATGGAGCCGGCAAGGTTGAGATATGGGATAAAGGAGCTTTTGAGCTCCAGAAACGTGAGGAGAAAGAGATTGTTGTGACACTTTACGGGGGGGAGTTGAACGGTAATTATGTTTTGATCAGGACAAAGTATGGAAAAGAAGAAAAAGGATGGCTTTTCTTTAAAAAGGCAGACTGAAAATGCTCATCAAAACCGGGATTTTTAAACAATTATGAGAATAAGCATATAGGGATATATACGGAAGAACTGACAAAAATCATTATTCTCAATATTGTTGGAACTAACTTTTGTGTTGCAGCTTGTGACGGGCAGGGAGTATATGATAGGATTGCGATGGCTTTCCGCGAGAACAGGAAGGTGGAACTCTCATTTGCAGAGATAAGTGATATTACTCCTACTTTCTTGAATTCGGCAGTAGGACAACTTTACGGAACTTTTCCTGCAGAATTTATTGAGAGTAATCTTATTTTCACTAATATTCCGAAAGAAGATGAAATTATTCTTAAAAGAGTTATCGAACGGGCGAAAACCTATTCTCAGTATGCCTCCTCTTGCAGGAAGGCGTTAAGGGAAGTACTGGGAGGGGAGGATGCATAAGAAAGTTCACATGGCAACTGTTTATCCTGTTAGGCGCCGCCCAAGGCTTCTTGCCGGGAGAGGAAAGCCTGCAAAGCCTTTTCCAGTAAATGTCCATTCAATAGAGAGCTATGATTTCTTTACAGGTAAAGGCTACTTTTTTGACACCAATATCTGGCTCTATATTTACGGCCCTATAAGCTGGCCTGACCATAGGTCGGATGTTTACTCTAGGGCATTAAAAAGGATCAGAGACTCAAAAGGTACTATCTATATCAATTGCATGATAATTTCTGAATTTATTAATACCTTCTCCAGAATAGAGTTTAAGCAGCAGTCCGAATTTTCCAGATATAAGGAATTTCGAAATTCCCTCCGATATCGGGCCATTGCCCAGGATATTGCTTATAATGTAAAGAAAATTTTAAAAAACACCCTTGTCTGCGATCCTGAACTTCAAACAATAAATTTTCCTGAAGTGATGGACTTGTTCGAGCAGGGAAAATATGATTTTAATGACCTTCTTTTTGCTCAAATCTGCCGTGCAAAAGGTCTGGTCTTCGTAACCCACGATAAGGATTTTAGCGAGCTTAGAGTTGAGATCTTGACTGCAAACGAGAAGCTGGTTAGCAAAAGTAAAGAGTGAGATTTTACTTAACTTTTTATCAGGGTCTACTTTTTAATCTTCTGAGTCCCAGATCTTTAATTATTTGTCTCATTCTTGATTCGGAATATGATATATTAAAGTGCTCTCTTACAAATTGGATTGCATCTTTTGTTTGCCAGTTACGATAACTGCCATTGTCTATATGGATTGGCTCTATAAGTGCTTTTTTCAACTCAGTAAGTTGTTCTGCTGTCAAAAGAGATTTTACTCCTCGACCAGGTTTACACTTTAAGCTGAGTATACCTTCTTTTTCAGCACGCTTT
>JAUPKV010000215.1 GCA_030837265.1 Methanobacteriota archaeon | reverse complement strand
CCTTTTCAATAGAACCTTTGGAATTCGGCCCCATTACAAAGGAACCAATAACAGTGCAAATTTTAAATACTTGCCTATCCTCAATTGAAAAAACCTTAGACATGAATTCCATTTCGGCAAACATATTTACAGAATTTAACATTACATTATCCGTTCCTGCGGCGACTCTAATTCCAGTCTCCAGCATATCGGCAATAGGGGGAGTTCCAGCCCCTGTAATTAAATTGGATCTGGGACAAACAATTACAGGAATCTTTGCTTCAGCGACTAATTCGAGATCTTTTCTTGTGGCATTTGTTAAATGAATTAAAAAATCCGGTTCTAATGACAATGCTTTTTCTATATCACTCCGGTCTTTTTCTCCGGCATGAATTGCAAAGAGCTTTTTCCGTTCTCGAGTACAGGCAACAATCTCCTCCAAAAGTCCAAAATCAAGGTCATTTGCCCCGCTGAGTCCCAGTCCATTTGAGTGTAGAAGCATTCTTCTCACCTCAGCCAGTACTACTTTAAGGGGTAATTCAGGTTCCGCAGGTCTACCCAAAACCATTGAATGAAGTTCAAGTCCTTCAAGAGCTTTATTCAACGCTTCTACTCCTAAAACACCTCCTTCTCTAAAATCTGCAAAGGCACAGATCCCGGTTTCAACCATGTCAAAAAGAGATTTTCTTATAAAATCGATCAGAGTTTTGAAAGGTGTTTCCTTGAGAATTCTGTGCTTTAACCCGTCAGGAGGCTTTATTAAAGAGTCAAGATCTACTTGCGTCCGAAAGCCGGAAACTTTGCCCAGTGGAGGATCCTTATATACCGAATCTCCAAGGTGGGTGTGAGCATTGACAAAACATGGAGCAATAATATTGGAAGAAGATGTATGTTCTTCTCCAATTTCTGTAATTATCCCATTCTTTACGCATATATACCCCTCAATAGGTTCCAATTCCGAACCTGCAATGATTGTTCCGGAAATTACCTGTTCAGTGCCGTACATTACGAAGCATCTCTGCCAGTTATTTTACGCCTGTGCTCATTTTGGAAAAGCAATATATACATAGTATATAACTTTTTCTTCAATAACAGCATACTGATTTCTGAGGTTTTATGAATGTATGGTATGGATCCGTCTCCTGTCGCAATTTTTATATATTAAAATAGATATATGTTATGCAATCGCATTGTATAGGTCCTTGCATGAGATAATGGGAAATCCTGACTGTGATTGTATAGACAACCCCAATGCGGTACATAATAGTGTGACATTGGCCCTGCACGAGGGTAACTGAAAGTGACTGCGGAGAACCAGAGGATGATCTTTCGGAGTTAGTGCGCCAGGGCTACAACACTATTCATCCATCTGCTTTCTGATTTTCAGGTTTTATCGGTTATTGATTTATAGTGCATCCTTAAAAGATAATACATATGTCCTTTGAGGAGGCAATAAAAGATCTGGGTTGCAGTACTATTCTTGATATCGAAGTGACTCCTGGTTCCAGGTCCATCTCAGTTCCGAGTGGTTATAATGAGTGGCGCAAGAGAATTGAGGTAAAGCTAACCAAAAATGCCCAGAAAGGAAAGGCAAATGATCAATTGATAGAGTGTCTTGCCACACTCTTTGGAATTAGTACTTCGGATATTCTTATCAGTAGCGGTGCGACAAGTAGTAAAAAGTCAGTACTACTAAAAAGTATTTCGTATTCAAAGGCTGTTTCTGTTTTAGCAGCCCATTTAGAAAAGTAAAAAGGATTTGGGCAGTTAAATTTGATATTTTCTACAGTTTCAAATAAAATGGCCTTTATATCCATAATTAGCTCTGATATCCTAAATTATAGAAACAGGTTGCAGAATAACGTGGTTGATCCTGATATTTACAGAAGAAGACTTGAAAGAATTGAAGAATTACTCTCCGAGCTTTCAGATTATTCAGAAAGAGGGGCAATTATAATTGTGGAAGGGAAAAGAGATATTCTATCACTAAAAAAACTTGGAATAGAAGCCGATTTTGAGCTTGCGACCAAGTATTCTCTTTTTAATTTCTCTGAGAGAATTGCAACACTTGGCAGGGAAGTGATCATTTTAACAGATTGGGATAGAAGGGGGGACCTTCTGGCTATAAAGCTTAAAGAATACTTCAATAATTTTGGTCTGAATCCCGAACTTCAGATCCGTAATAAACTTAAGCTTATATCCCAAAAGGAGATTAAAGACATTGAAAGCCTGTATAAATACGTTTCAAGGCTGAAGTCAAAAACGGGTTTTTGTTCTGATCCGGATATAGGATAAATAAATGAAAATAGTTAATAAAGAGAGTCTAATAGTTAATAAAGAGAGTCTAATAATTAATAAAGAGAGTTTATTCTTTTTGCATAGGATTGGAAGACTCCACTTTTTCCTGAATTATATCCAGATTCTGCGGGTTTTTTTGATGACTGAATGTCCGGTCAAATTCCGGGTATTTTGAAAACCTGGTGCTTAACTCTTCAAACATTTTATGTCTTGGGCTGATAATTATTATATGAGCTGGAGGGTGAATTTTCTTCAACCTACTAATTGCCGCTCCGGCATGGTTATTTAATTCAACAAGTGCTGCAGAATTACACTTTGATTTGAGGGCCACACCCATTACACTCACAAGAAGCTCATCAGCGTAATTTGATTCTATGCACTTGGGAGTTGCCGAAAATTGAATATGTCCGTATCGTTCCAGGTCATGTAACGCTATTTTTACTTTATCTGAGTCGTCGGCTCGGACTAACGCAAATGATTTCATTTTTTACACACCACCAATACTGAAGTTATCCCCATTTCGATATGGATTTACCCCTATAATAATCTTTGCGTATAAGAGCTGGGAACAGCCGGAATTACCCACAGGGAGTGACATCTTAATCTTGTTTGTTATGCTAGAAATGACCGGTATCAAGACCGCAAAATCTTAGTGACCGTTTTCTCTTATGCAGTATGTCTTCAAAATTATAAGGGCATTTTGAAACTTCTTTTTTCAGATTTAGTATGCATTTCCTTTAATGGAGCAGCATTCTATAGTTATATGCATCCTATATATATTCGTTTTGAAATAATATTTTGTTACTAAGGAACTTTTAGGGAATTCGTTTTGTTAAAGAAGGTTAATTAACTCCTTTCATAGTACTTACCCTCAAATTTAAAATCTTTTCGAAAAGATTGTATTTCAAAGAATTAATCAGGTTTCACTTATAAGAGTTAATAACAAAATTCTTAGTTTGTTAAAAAAGATATCTTTTATCTATAACTTTACTGTATCACATAAGGAGCAGCGTTTAGAAACAGATGAAACAGATGTAAGACTGCCAGTGCACTCTTTTCATTAATTACTTTAAGCATACGAAGAATTAATACACCTTTAGAGGTATGAGTTACACGAAATTTTAAAGATCGATTGATCTGCAGTTAACGCTCAAATCTTATAAACAAGCCCGGTATTCGAAGGCGGTGAATGTATGGCTAAAGACATTCGAAGCAAAGTTCTGGATGCAAAAAAGGCATCAATTGAACTTGCCAGTATAAGTGAAGAAATTAAAAACAAAGCATTAGGGTCTATGGCTGAAGCTCTCGATAAGGAGAGAAAAGCTATTCTTGAAGCGAATTCCAAGGATCTGGAAAATGCTGCTGAACTTAAAAAGAAAGGGAAGCTCACCCAGGCTCTTGTAGACAGACTTAAAGTAAATGACCTGAAGATTGATGGGATGATCGCCGGAATCAAAGATGTGATAAAACTCAGAGATCCCGTAGGAGATACTATCTCTACTCTAGAACTTGACAAAGATCTTATTCTCTATCAGGTAAGCTGTCCAATAGGTCTGATAGGGGTTATTTTTGAATCCAGGCCAGATGTGGTTCCACAGGTAATGTCACTTTGTCTGAAAAGTGGGAATGCAACGATTTTTAAAGGCGGAAGTGAGGCAAGAGAATCAAACCGGACAATTTTTGAAATTCTCGTAAAAGCCATAGAATCCGTTGATGGGATGCCCCCAGGCGCGTTTCAGCTTATGGAAACCAGGGAAGAAATAATGGATCTTTTAAGTCTTGACGCTTATGTTGACCTCCTGATCCCGAGGGGTTCAAATGAGTTTGTCAAGTTTATTCAGGACAATACTAAAATTCCGGTGCTAGGGCATACCAGCGGGATCTGCCATATTTACGTGGACGAGTATGCAGATCTCGATAAGGCCTGGAAAGTCTGCTTTGATTCCAAGGTTCAATATCCTGCAGTATGTAATGCTATTGAAACTCTCCTGGTAAACCGTAATATTATCGATACTTTCCTTCCTAAAATGGCAGAAATGTATATAGGGGCAGGGGTTGAACTGCGCTGCGATGAAGACAGCTACGCTTTGCTTACAGAAAGAGGGCTCTCTCCGCTTTCTAAGGCTACCGAAGAGGACTGGAGTCTTGAATATAATGACCTTGTCCTTTCGATAAAGCTCGTAGACACCATAAAAGAGGCAATTGGCCACATTAACACCTTTGGTTCCCATCATACGGATGGAATAATAACTGAAAATGCTTCAAGGAGAAAAGAGTTCATAGGGCTTGTTGATTCTTCAAGTGTAATGGTAAATGCCTCAACCCGTTTTGCAGATGGTTATAGGTATGGTAAAGGTGCTGAAGTAGGAATCAGCACGAACAAGATACATTCTCGAGGACCTGTTGGAATGGAAGGGCTTTTAATTTATAAATATATCCTGATGGGAAAAGGACAGGTTGTGGCGGACTATGTAGGAGATAAGGCAAAACCCTATACCCACAGGAAACTTGATCTCAAATTTGAAAATAAGGATTGATACATCCGCTAATATTTATATACTTTAATCGGAATACCAGCTCAAATTGAACGGTAAATTTATGCAAGCAACGGAGACCAGGACTGCGGTTACCAGTTTCCAGCCCACTTCATATCCCCTACGAGGCCTTCGAATTGACAGATAGAAAACAATTTCCTTATAGTGTTAATAAAGTCGTTATCAAAATCGGTACTTCTTCAATCACAAAAAAGGATTGTGACGATACCAGGGAAAATTGCAGCATTGATCCTCCTTTCATGGAAAGTATCGCAGCCCAGGTTTTCGAGCTTCGAAAACAGGGAAAAGAAATAATTTTGGTAAGCTCGGGAGCAATAGGCGTAGGACTTTATGAATTGGGCATTGCTCCAAAACCCCGCGAAATTCCAATAAGGCAGGCGGCGGCAGCTGTTGGACAGAGTATCTTAATGCAGTACTGGAGCGAAGCTTTTTCAAAATATGGAATGAAAGTTGCTCAGATCCTGCTTTCCTATGAGTTTTATTCGGATCGAGTATCCTACTTGAACTTGAGGAATAGTATTTCTACCCTGCTGGAGTACGGAGTCGTTCCGATAATAAATGAAAACGACTGCACATGTACAAATGAGATTGAAGCGATCTTCGGAGACAACGATAAGCTCTCTGCAATGGTTGCAAGCAAAATCGACGCTGACCTCCTGATTATTCTTTCGGATATCGACGGCCTTTTTGATCAGAACCCGAAAATCCATTCCGATGCCAGACTGCTGCCCCTTGTGGAAAGAGTCACGCCCGAAATAGAGAGTTATGGGGGTGACCCTACCAGCTTCAAGGGTGTTGGGGGAATGAGAACAAAAATAAAAGCTGCAAAAATATGCAGTATGGCAGGCTGTTACGCGTTAATTGCAAACAGCAAAATTAAGGATGTAATCCTCAAAATACTAGCCGGGGAAGAGATAGGAACTCTCTTTCTTGCAGAAAGAAGTATTCAGAAAAACCGCTCTCGATGGATAATTCTTGCAAGAGCTGCAGGCACAGTTCGTGTGGATGCAGGCGCAAAGGCTGCAATTTTAGGAAAAAACAGCCTTCTGCCAGCGGGAATAGTTGATGTAGAAGGGAGTTTTGACAGAGGAGATATAGTAAAGCTGGAGTGTGAAGGCAGAGTCTTTGCAAAGGGAATTACGGATTATACCTCCGTAGAACTTGTGAAAATTAAAGGAGCCCATACTAACGAAATTGAAGGTATTTTAGGTTATAAAAACTACGATAACGTAATAAAAAAAGAGAATATTGGCATATTGAATGAACTAAATTGATTTCTTGATTTTGTTATATCTTTCGAAATAGGAGTGTCGTGAATGGAGAATCAAAATATAGGATTTATTGGGGCAGGAAAAATGGGATCTGCTCTTATCGAGGGAATCCTCAAAGCCGGACTTGTAAAACCTGAAAATATCGGTGCAAGTGATGTATACGTGCCTTTTCTGGATGAGCTAAAAACGAAGTTTGGAATTCGGGTATCAACCGATAATATTGATATTGTCCGGGATTCGAATATTCTAATTCTTGCGGTAAAACCCCAGATACTCAGTTCAGTACTCGCAAATTTAAGGGAGTACATAAGTTCTGACAAACTTATAATCTCAATTGCTGCAGGAGTACCTTTAGCAACTTATGAAGATGCTCTTCCCAAAAACACCAGAGTAGTCCGTGTAATGCCGAATATTGCAGCCACGGTTTCGGAAGCTGCCTCTGCCATTTCTCCCGGGAAAAATGCTACTTCCGAAGATATGAAAATGGCCCTTGAGATTTTTTCTGCGGTTGGTACTGCAGTTGAGGTTCCGGAATCTCTCATGGATGCCGTCACAGGACTTTCCGGGAGTGGACCTGCATTCGTTTTCCCAATAATTGAGGCAATGGCTGACGGAGCAGTCCTTGAAGGGATGGACCGAAAAAATGCCCTTACCCTGGCAGCCCAGACTGTGCTAGGAGCTGCAAAAATGATGCTTGAAACAGGCATGCATCCCGGAGAGCTCAAAGATATGGTCACTTCTCCTGCCGGGACTACTATCCAGGGCATTCACGCACTCGAAGAAGCAGGGGTAAGGGCTGCATTCATGAATGCAGTCATAAGGGCTAGTGAACGCTCAAAGGAACTCGGAAAAAAATAAGCTTTTCTGTTTCTCCGTTCGATTTCATTTTTTACTTCCTTTTTTATTTACTTTTTCCCAATCAAAGGCATGTGCATCTGACCAACTTCTATTTCTACCATACACTCCCTTCTTTTTGCTCT
>JAUPKV010000214.1 GCA_030837265.1 Methanobacteriota archaeon | reverse complement strand
ATACAACCTTATTATATGACTTCTTCTTCAAACTATCAAAAGTTTAAAGTCTGTACCCGTTGTATAATTTAAAGAGCCATGCCACCAATGGTTATATTCACGGCAACATGGTTTTTGTTACTTCATTTTTTTTCACATTGTTTTTAATTTTGAGTGTCTAATCTATTAAAATCGGCATCAATCGACTTATTTTGCATAGGCTGAATCGTTCCTAATTTTGTTGTATTTCCTCCTAACGAAGTCCACGATGGCACTTTTTCTCCTTTCCTTAAAGGCGATAGGCTGCCAAGCTTAGCGCCTTCTATTATAAATGGGTTATAAACAACCACTGTTTCGTTTTTAAGTTTCGCTGGATTTCCTTCCCAGGAGGTCCATTTTGGCAGTGTTTCACCTTTCATTAAAAGAGATAGGCTTCCAAGCTTAGAACCTTCTTCCATGACTGTATTATAAAGAACCACTGCCTCGCTTCCGACTGTACAGCGCTTTCCGATTACAAGGTACGACATTTTCATGACCCTATCCTCAAAAAGGTGAGTTTGCATTGTGGTGTTAAAATTTATTGCGGCCTCATCCTCAATTTTTACAAGGTCAAATTCTGAAAAAAATGTTGTATCAATGAAAACTCTTTTACCTATTTTGCATCCTAACAGTCTCAGGAACCAGGCAATAAATGGAGTTCCTCGCAAAAGTGAAAGCAAAGGAACATTTATTGTTTCGTAAAGTCCTGTTACAAGCTCGGTTTTCCAAACAAATGTACTCCAGAGAGGCTTCTCCGTTGGTCTGTAAATGCCCATTAACATATATTTGACAACCGCCACAATTACTGCGGCAGCAATTCCAAATGCAAATGCCACTAATGGGGACAAAAGCACCGTTTCCCAAAAAGGTAAGGAGATGACCATATAGTACAAATTTATCAACGACAGTATTGACAACAAATCTAATACAATTGCAGGGAGAATCACTCTGAGAAACTCAATTGTAAGCCTTTTCGCATAAAGCAGCTTAGTTGGAGAATAAGTTTGAGTTTCAGAAAAAGAGGTGTTTATGTCCCTTTTATGCAAATACATTGCTGGAGTCCCGAGCCACGAAGTACCTGAAGGCGTACTTTTTCCTTTAGGCGGAAGCGACAAAACTCCGATTAAGCAGTTATCTCCAATAATCGTATTTATTGGCACCAGAGCGCTATTTCCTATGAAGGTACGCCTGCCTACCCTTGTTTCCGCAAGCATAATCCGGTTCATATAGATTTTTGGCGTTCCAGCCATCGAAGCGTCTGCGAAAAAACTTTCATCCCCTACATATAAAAGATCAGGGGATATGTGCGTCACTGTAGATATTTCATCCCTTTTCCCAACTGTTGCACCCAGAGCCTTTAAAAATGGCAGTACATAGAGGGTAGCATAAAGTGTGTGCAAAACTGCCAGACTCATGTTCATCAGCTGGTCAACCAGCCATTTTCTTAAATAAAAACCTGTATAAATTCCATATATCCCGGGCTTGGTTTTTTTTAAAATAATTCTCTTAGCAACCACAATTTCGGTGCCTGCGACGAAAACGGACAGAGGTGCTGCCAGAGGTAATAATGCCAGGACCCAGAAATTATACTTAAGATACAGCAGGTACAGGCAAATCATTACAGGTACAGCAGCTATTTGAGTAATAAGCCCAAATAAAATCCCTAATAAATCCACTGCTACCAGGTGGGCTATTCCAAACGCAAGCTTTCTTTTTAATGAAGCCTCTTTAAACGAGGTTCTCATGATTAAAATATCGTTATCAGGTTCCGAAATTGATGCAGGAGAGCCTGACCAGGTTTCACCTGAAGGAATAGTGACGCCTTCCGATAGCATGGACTGCTCTAAAAGCATTGATCCGTTTTCCATTCTCGTACCTGGATTGAGCACAGAGTGAGTGCCTACATAACACTCGTTACCAATTTCCACCTTCCCAAGGACCAAATAGCCGTCTTCTACAGTATAACCCAAAAGCTGTGTATCCAGCCCTATACTTGTTTTTTCCCCTATACTGATCAGGTCAAAAATTTGTATATTATTCGTTCCAATATAACAATCCTTTCCAACCTTCGCACCCATAAGTCTCAGGTACACAGGCATCAGAGGGGTTCCTACAAATAAAGCGGGGATACCTTGGAATAATCTTACGAACCACCACCGGAAGTAATAGGCGCCCCACAGAGGGTACTTTCCAGGCTTATAGCGTCCAATAACTACCCATTTTACGATAATAGGCAGGAAAAGGAGAATCGGAAATAACACCACCCCAATAAGCAGCAAAGCAATTGAAATATACACAACGGTTTCTACATTCAGGGTTCCCGATGAGTACATATTATACATGTAATAAATAATTGCCAGAATTAGAATCGAAGCTAAAAGTGAAATTGAATAAATAGACATTGCCTGTCCGATTCCACATAGAGCATGTTTTATTGAAGATGCCGGCAAAAAACTCTTCTTCTTATCCTCTGCAGTGCTTGAGTGATCTGATTTACGTGAACTTACTTTCTCTGCAAGCTTCTCAATAGTTGGACTTTCGTAGATATCCGAAAAATTTAAGAAAGACATTTCGGGGAACTTTCTAAGTCTAGATACCGTTTGAGCTGCAAAAAGTGAATGCCCCCCCAGGTCGTTAAAAAAATGATCCTGAATTGAGACAGACTCACTTTTGAAAATCGATTTCCAAACTTCAGCAATTTTTGCCTCCAGGTCAGTCCTTGGCTCAATTTCCTCTTCTGACCTTGGAGCTCTGATACTATTTTTCGGCAATGGAAGACTCTTACGGTCGACCTTGCCGCTCGGAAGCATCGGAATTTTGTCAATGAATTCCACATACTGAGGTCTCATATAATTAGGCAGCCGTTCTTTCAACAACCTATATACTTCTGCCAAATCTACGGATTCTTTTTTCTCCTGAGGCACAATATATGCGGCTAATTCTTGTATGCCTTCAAATGTATCATGTACCGCAAGAACTGATGTTCTTACATCCTTTGCAGAATTAATTACAGACTCAATTTCTGAGAGTTCTACTCTAAATCCTCTTATTTTAACCTGACTGTCTATTCGGCCAAGAAACTCTATTTCCCCTTTTTCATCAAATCTAGCCATGTCTCCGGTTTTGTACAGTCTTTTAGAGTCCTCAGGATTTTTAAACTCAGGATTTTCAATAAATTTTTCTTTGTTTAAATCCTCACGCCCAATATATCCCCTTGCCAGCCCAATTCCTCCGATTACAAGCTCTCCAGCCTCGCCGGGAGGAGCAAAGGAATTGTCTTCCTGCATTATGTAAACGCTGTAATTGGAAAGAGGCCTGCCGATTGTAACTTTTTTTCCAGGTTTTAATTCCGAATAGGTAGCAATTACTGTTGCTTCAGTAGGCCCATAAGTATTCAAAAGCCTGCGAGTTGCTTTGCTCCATTCTTCTACTAAATGCTGTGGACAAGCTTCGCCTCCTAGAATAATAAGCCTTAAGCTTGGAATATCCTCAGTCATCATGGACAAAAGGGTAGGTACACATGAAAGAATCGTAACCTGTGCCTCATTAAGCAGCTTTCCCAAGTTTGACCCTGCCTTTTGCATTTCCTGTGTCTTCGGAACCAGAGCTGCTCCCTGGCCAAAGGCCATCCAAATTTCCTCTATAGATGCATCAAAAGCAACTGTGAACCCCTGATAAACCCTGTCATTCGGCTTGACTTGATATATTTTCTGGGATGCTCTAACAAGATTGCAGACACTTTTATGTTCTATTTGAACCCCTTTCGGACGTCCTGTAGAACCTGAAGTATATATTATGTAGCCCAGGTCGTCTGGTGTCACGCCGGTTTCAGCACGTTCAAGGCGTTTACTTGAAAATTTCTCAATGATATCACGTTCCTGGTCAAGTAGAAGAGTGTTATCATGAATACCAAAAAAATCGGCAATTGATGATGTAGTAACAGTAAGCGACACCTTACTGTTTTCTAAAATGTATTTTACTCTATCAGTAGGATAATCAACATCAATAGGGACATAAGCTGCTCCAGCCTTCATTATCCCGAGCATTGCAATATACAATTCGGGTGACTTCTCCAGTATTAGACCTACCTTGTCACCAGTTTGAATCTCTCTCTCCCTAAGATACCATGCAAGACGGTTTGCATCTGAATCTATTTCCTTATAGCTAAATTCTTTTTCCTGAAAAATTATGGCAGGTCTTACTGGGTGAGTATCAACAATATTTTCAAATATTTCGAAAAGACACTCATCTTTAATAAGGTCAAAGTCAACCTCCCCATGGTATATCCTATTTTCACACGCTTTTTCAAAAGCTAGATCTCTTCTGGGGATTTCTTCTTTAGCGTCTGCTTTTTGACCGCTCTGAGCGCCCATATTTCTAGAATACAATAATAATACACCTCCAATTGGTCAAAATTAAAAAAGGTGAACTAGCCAACAATTAAATAGATTCGTTTTCCAAATCTGTCCAGAGTCTGAATCCAGATGGCTTATTTTACTGTTCTTCCCTTTGAGGAATTACTTGTCTTTCCTTCTGTAACTTTAAATTTCGAAACAGACTGCTAGCGAAATTCCAAGTATCTTTTTCATTTGCATTTAGCCTACTCCACAAAATTTTTGATAACATTTAACTAAATTTTAGCTTTCATGAATCAAGTCTACTTTTCATACGTCTTTGATAGCATACTTTAATTGATAGCATACTTTTAAACTGGAGAAATTTATATCATTTTTATTTTTAATTTAACATTGTTGCTTGTCTTGTCAGCTT
>JAUPKV010000213.1 GCA_030837265.1 Methanobacteriota archaeon | reverse complement strand
GTATCTCCTCGCTGGCTGGCTGGTAGATCTTCCCGATCTTCGCATCAATAAGGGACTTGGGACCCGCTGACAGTTCGGCAACAACTGCAGCAACGTCGGCACTTGACATATCCTGTTTCATAAAGTGGATATAATAGAGGATTCACGTATAAGCATTACTGTAGAATTCTTTTTACAGATAACCAGCGCTTCGGCGGCTTACACACGCTTCGAGCCCTTAGGCTTCGCCGGAAATTCCTTGCCCTAAGGCAGTAGTAAAGTGGTAAAGTAGAAAGTAGTTACAGTTTCCTCAAAAGACGAAAACCAAGGTTGATGCGGCGGAAGACGGGAGCGCGCCTAAAGCGGACCGCCGACCGGCAGCTCCAGGCGCTGATGTCCCAGCCGCCGCCCCGGACCACGCAGTCGGAGCTATTTACATCTTCCCAAGCACTACCATCAGAAGGAGATCCTTCATAATTATCATGCCATCTGTCCTGAACCCATTCCAAGACATTCCCGTGCATGTCATAAAGACCAAATGGGTTAGGCTGCTTCTGACCAACAGGATGAGTTGTAGAACCTGAATTTTTATCGTACCAGCCATAATTTCCAAGTTCCGACTCGTTGTCACCAAAACAAAATCTAGTGGTTATCCTCGCCCGACACGCATATTCCCACTCAGCTTCAGAGGGAAGGCGATACTTATCAGTGCCTTCCATTTTAGCTAGTTTTTTAATGAATTTCTGAACATCATCCCAAGAAACTTGTTCAACCGGGAGATTATCACCTTTGAAACGAGAAGGATTGCTGCCCATAACTTTCTCCCACTGTTTCTGAGTAACAGGATATTTACCAAGGTAAAAAGTATTTTTAATGGTCACTTCATGGGCAGGAACTTCGTCATCATACCTATCCTTCTCTTCAGAAGGTGATCCCATCATAAATTTGCCGGCAGGAATGAGTACGAACTCCATACCTGTAGAAGAGCTAGTGAAGATTTTTGGACTATCAATTTCTTCAAAGTTCATAAGGGACTCTATAGTTTCACTTTTTGAAACGGCAGCATTCGATTTATCAATTTGATTTTTGCTTCGGGAATTTTCAGAACTTTTACTTATTCCCTTAAGATGCTGTACTGCATCACTATGATTCTCAGGTTGAAGTTCACCTTTCAAACCTGTAGAAGGGCTAGTGAAGGTTTTTGGAATATCAGTTTCTTCTGAGTTCACAAGGAACCCTTTATTTTCACTTTTTGAAACGGCAGGAGTCGAGTTATCAACTTTATTCTTATTTCGGGAACTTTCAGAACTTTTACTTATTCCCTTAAGGTGCTCTACTGCATCACTATAATTTTCAGGGCGAAGCTCACCTTTCAATAGCGAATCAAGCAGATTATATATGGTTTCATCAACCGATTCTAGAGAAGGAGGTATATCATAGGCTTTTCTCAGGATTGTCTGAGACTCGTCAAGTATGAGGGGGTGAAGTATTCTAATATATTCATCGAGGAGTTTGCTTTTCTTAGAATTGTATTCCTTTTCCCTAATTTTTAGAGGATTTCTTCCAATGAAAATTGTCCCTTCTATGCTACCTTCCATTCTTGGGGATTGGTACCCATTATCTTTTGTCATTTTACAAGCGTATTTATACAAATCTTCAATAGATATGTAACCGTTATTCTTCTTATCGGCGTAACCTTTCTCCAATCCTTTTATCAAATAGTGAGTAAAGACTCCGTGTCCGAACTTATCTTCTTCTCTTGCAGCAGGAGAACCTGTCAACCCAGTTGAAGTAAGAATAATTGTTCCTGAACCTGAATATTTTTTCAAGGCTTCCATCACATCGATATCCCTTATTCCAGCAGCCCCGCTATAACAGCAATCAAGAACTATAATAACCGATTTCTGAGACGGATATCTCATACATCTGTTGATGTAATCAAAATTTAATGACGTTGCCAGAAGATAATCTTCGTTAGTATCTTTGAATAACAAACGCAACCCGTTGTCCAGATGTTTTTTCCCATGACCGGAAAAATAAATGAAAATAAGGTCGCCATGATTTGCGTTTTTCAGTATTCTTTCAATTTTGATCCTTGCATCTAAAAAAGTATCATCTATTGATTCTTCAACACCATCAAACCCGCAAATATCTTTATTCAGCAGGACTTCCTTCATTTTGATAGCATCAGCTACTGCAAAATGTAGTTCCTTATTTGAATTGGGATAATTATTCCCAATAACAAGCCCGACTCTTTTGCCAGTCATGAAGCTAACACATGAGCATTTATTCCTTAGAATTCTTGAAACGATTCAGACCTTTACAGATTGATAGCTGCGGGTTTTCTTCAAAAAACTGAGATAACTTTGAGAGAGGTATGTTTGAAATTTTGATCGTGCTTCCGTCTGGGCATTTCAGTCTTATTTCGGCAGTTGACCTATACTCAAGCCATGTCTTCATCGCATCGAGAATTACATCAGAAAAAACCTTTACTGTTATGCCAAAAGCTGTGAGTGTACTGAAAACAGTCACAATATCGACTTTATCTCCTTCAGAACCCTTGAGTTTTAAAGGCTCTATCTTACCGTCAGGAATACTCTTGTAAATTGAGTCATATAACTGCCAGCACTGGTCCTGCCAGAATTCCGAAGAATCATCAACGCCTTCAGACTTCAGTAGGATAGAGAAATCAAACTTATCAGGAGACTCTTGAATTTTACCACCAGCGATTCCACAATCAAAAACTAAATTTTCTTTCCGGAGATATATGGTTTACTATTTTACACTTTTAGAAGCAATATTTTACAAAAAACAATATTTTCCAGAAAGCTATTGGAGATTTGGATAACAAGATATTAATTGAAAAAGAATGAGAAAAAAATTATAATTCCCTCACAAGTCGAAATCCGAGGTTTGCTAAATGTTTATCAGACTCGCGGCTGAAGCGGGCAGCCGAGCGGCAGAAATCTGAGTCGCAGTACCAGCTACCCCCGCGAGAGACGCGATTGGAGCTGTTCCCATCTTCCCATGCACTGCCGTCAGAAGGAGATTCACTATAGTTTTCGTGCCATCTGTCCTGAACCAGTTCCCAGACATTTCCATGCATATCATAAAGTACCCAT
>JAUPKV010000212.1 GCA_030837265.1 Methanobacteriota archaeon | reverse complement strand
TTCCGGCATGGGCACAGCCGCTGATGACTACAATCCCTTTGCCCTTCAATTTTACTACCAGCCCCTGATCATCCCGAAAAGGGTCAGTAACCCAGTTCCCATCAAGCTTTGCCTCAGCCCAGGGGAATCCTTTTTCAAATGCTGTTGTGCGTTCCACCACCCCAGTAGTACAGATAAGACCACCTGCAACCAGTAAAGCTTTTTCGGACTTTACAAGAGCAGCTCCGGCTTCTTTCAGATCATCTTCGTTGAGTTCAGGCATTGTGACAGGGTGCTCGATTGCAGGAATATTCATTCGGCGTTCAAGAAAGGAATCAGGATGGAGAAAAAGCGGGACTTTTTTATTCTGCTCTTTACTTACGAATTTCAAAAGCTCTACAAGCCCGAGAAAATGATCAGGATGCCCATGGCTCAGGACCACGGCTTCTATCCTGCCAAGGTCAGCCTTCAAAAGTTTTGCGTTATTAAAAAGGCAGGTTGGAGTCACTGCTGCATCCATCAATACGATGTGTTCCTCATTTTCTGCACAGACTTTAATTAAGCATGAAAGCCCATGTTCGGCAAGTAGTATTTGAGGGAGAGGTAACTGAGGCCTTTTGCATATGCAGGTATTCTCTGTTACTAACATGTCCGTGTAATTGTCCATCAGGATTGTTACTTCCAACCTGTCGGCTTCCCGAATATTCAGCTCATTCATATAGACACCTGATTTTTTCTGGAGTGTAAATTGTCCCCAGATATTTTATGAGATGTATGTAAACCTGAATGAGTGCAATCTTTATAAATTTTTCAAAATTACTCGCAAATGTTTCGGTTATTTTTCAAGCAACCCGATATTTTCACAATTCACCTATACTTTCCTTGCCGCTATCGCTATCCAGTCTCCGCCTTCTCTGTACGGTTCTCCGGAAAAGCTGTTCCATATCTTCTCGACCTTAAACCCATTCTGCTCAAGCACCCGGCTTACCGTCTCAAGAGAATAGTCATGCAGCCAGAGTCTGTAGGTCTTAACTGTGCCGTCTTCATCCATAACGATATACTGATTCATCCAGACATCATTTTCCGGGTAATCGAACCCCTCTTCCAGTACAAGGTGTTTTCCCGGTCTCCAGAACCCTCCTTCGGAAACGTACCATCTGTTTTTAAGCCCTTCTCGCAGGCGAAGCGTCCGTGTGGACACGTCAAAAATAAAAATCCCGCTGTTCTTGAGTGCTCTGTGTATCAGGTTAAGGAGCAGGCTCAGTTTTTCATCGGAAAAAGTGCAGATTTCTCCATAGACCTGAAGAACGATATCAAAAGTCTCTTCATACTCGATATTGAAAAAATCGGCACAGATATATTCGATATCCAGCCCTTCATTTTCAGCCTGAGAGCGGGCATAGTCAACGGACAATTGGGATATGTCAATGCCTGTGACCTTCATTCCTTCTCGACCCAACCTGCTGCTGTATAACCCGGGTCCACAGCCTAGATCAAGCACCATGTCTCCGGTTTTAAATATGCCTGAGGCAGTCAGGTGGCAGATCGTTTTTTCAATTTCAGTGATTTTCCGGCTTGCACCGTTATGTTCCTGGTCAAGATGGGCTTCTAGCATGCTCTTTGAAATGTGAGGGTCGTCCCAGAAGTGAGGCTCTCCGGGTTCGAAAAGAGAAGGTTTTGAGGTTCTGGCAAAGATCGAGGGAAAGGGGTTTAGAGGCGTGTGAGATTCATCCTTGAAGATTTTGACTATAGGTACAGTTTATTCCCATGAGTTTCATTATAATAATGATCCTTATAGACAGAAATCGTCATTATAATGAACACTATTTAAATGAGATAGATATGTAAGAGGCAAGAGAATGCATCGAAAATGTTTCTTCCCTCCTGCTGAATAAATCCCTTACCCTGTTACTTAAAATAGGTTCACAGGAGCAGTTTAAAATAAGAGAACTGAGTCTGAAAGAAGATTTCTCCGAGAATTTGCCGCCCTTCAGGGGAGAGTTGGAATGTACTTTATTCTCTTTACAAAATTCTCTTTACAAAAAAGCGTTTCCACATACAAAATAATACCGGACCGATACTATGGAAAATAACCCTAAAAGAAAGACAGACAGGAAAGGAAAGACATGCAGGCCAAGCAAAACAGGCAAAACAAGCAGGACCTCCAGGAAAGATGCAGGCAAGGCAGGTGAAACCGCATATGGACGCCTTAATAAAGCTCTAGAAGTCCACGAAAAAGCCCTTGCAAAAAACCCGCATGATGCAGGTGCCTGGGCAGGGAAAGCCGCAGTTTATCTAAGGCACAAGATGTATAGGGACTCCCTTAAAGCAATTGGAAAAGCCCTTGAAATAGAGCCTGAGAACCCGGGATACCTTTATGAAAAAGGTTTCTTGCTCCTGCAGCTAAAAATGGAGGAAGCTGCCCTGCAAGCTTTTGACAGCCTGCTTGAAATAAAACCTGACAGCGACAAAACCTGGAATATCAAAACCTCAGTTCTCTGCAAGCTCGGGCAGCACGAAAAAGCCCTTCTGGCCTGTGAAAAAGCCCTTGCTGCCAATCCGAAACTTACAGGTGCCTGGCATGCAAAAGGCTCTGTCCTTGCCGACCTCGGCAGGTACGAAGAAGCTATAAAAGCCTATGATGCCGCCCTCCAACTAGACCAGCAACTTGCCCGAACATGGGAAGGTAAAGCCTTTGCCCTCTACAGTCTGAACAGGCCCGTAGAAGCCATGATAGCGTATGACGCTGCCCTCAAAATAAACCCTGACAATGCAAAGACCTGGGTTGGGAAAGGCCTTGTCCATTTAAAGCTCGGCAAATATAAAAGAACCCTTGAGGCCTGCAACAAAGCGATCTCAATAAAGCCTGATTCTGCCGATGCCTGGTACTGCAAAGGCCTGGCTCTTTCTGGTTTGGAAAAGAATGAAGAAGCCTTGAGAGCCATTGATAGAGCCCTGAAGATCAATCCTGACTATGCCGAGGCCAGACAAGCCAGAGCTTCCGTAAGCTCCAAACTCGGGTTCGGCCTGGATGAAGAGGAAGAGGAAATCTATAAAAAAATGCCGAAAATAAGGAGGAATGTATGGACAAGGAAAGAGCCAAAAAGAGAGGAAACTGAAAAAAGTTGGGGTAAGGGAACGGAGCAAAGAAGAGAAGGGACTACAAGGAGCGAATGGACCAGAAAAGAGCCAAAAGAAGATGGAACTGAGAAAAGTTGGGGTCGGAGAAGAGAGCAAAAGAAGTGACTTTCTTCCCGAACTGCGCCTCGCCCGAGTTTCGCTTCCCGAGTTTCGCTTCCCGAGTTTCGCTTCGGGAGCACGAGGTCCTTTTCGCTTCGCTCAAGAGGACTAATTTTTTAGAGTTTTAGCTTTTCCGCCCGAGTTTCGCTACGCTCGAGAGGACTAACTGAAAGAACTTATTACGAAATTACAGTTTTTTCGTGCCCGCCTTTATAGAATTAAAAGAGTTAAA
Organism: Methanobacteriota archaeon; assembly: GCA_030837265.1. Next base: position 2,600 of record JAUPKV010000212.1, on the reverse strand, counting down.
AGTCGGGATAGGCGCAAACCGGCAATATTATGACTCTATTTTTATTTTAAACTTCGGCTACGATAACAACGTAGTTTTTCCCATATTTTTCGGCACATGCTGGACAGGTAGTATGAGTGTTAATGATCTTGAGAAGCATATAATTTATGCGGCTTATCTAGATTGGTGTAATAAGAAAGGAAAAAAGCCTTTAGGAAACAACGCATTTAGTGGCAGATTCAAGAAACTCGGATATAACACATTCAGGGTTACTACTGGGAATAAACCTTATGTCTGGGAAGGAATAGCCTTAAAACAATAACGTAGCTGGCTTTTAGATTGAGCAATTGGACTAAAAATCCTGATTAGACCAAAAATCAAAGAGATTTTAGTCCAATTATTACAATTTTTAGTTCAATTTTTTAGGAGTCACTTCAACCTTATTTTCAATATAGGAGGTTTATTAAAGTCTTTTTTTCAATTGGATACAGAGTTGGGGAGTTGGACCAAAAGTCATTTTGATAAGTTTTTGATGTTGAGCCTATCCCAAAACCAATTTTTATTCCCAAATTCATAAGAATTTCAGAACTACTTTTCGATTAGCAGCTCGACTAATTATTTCGAAATAGAGATTTAAAGAAGCAATTTTTGAGTTTTGGGATCAGCTCTTTATAAAAAAGAGACTTAAATCCTGTATTCCGCAGTATTTTCTGGTTAAATACTTATTTCGTAACTATTCAGGTAGCCTTTGATAGTATCGATTTTTATGTAAAATCACAAATATCAAGAATTGAGGTTTCTGGGGAGAAAATACAGCTTCAGAAGAACCTGCTTTCATACAATGGGGGAAATCTTACATTAAACTCACAGTAAATTCACGAAGATACCCAAATTATGGGGGATATTTGAGTATATGCATAGCTTTTAAAATAAATCCTATAAATTGCCTTTATTATAAAATAATATCTTTTTTACCATAAAAGTAAACTAATTTTTATAAAACTTCGATTAACATGAGAAAGTTTAATATTATAAAACATATCTAAATTCTTGATATTTTATGTATGAATATTGAATATATGAGTGTAGACAATGAAAACTAACAAAAAAGTAGCTTTAATATCGGCAGTAATGATTTTATTTTTAATCATTGTTTCATCTACTGCATCAGCCGCTACTCTAAACGTAGGGCCTAAAGAAAAGTACAAGACAATTCAAAATGCTATGGATCATGCTCAAGAAGGAGATACCATTATTGTTAAATCTGGGACCTATCATGAGACCGTTAATATCACAACAAGTAGCTTAACAATTCTTGGAAAAGGTTATCCAAAGGTTGATGGATTCACTGATATTACTGACCCTTACGGTCAATATGGACAACACGATATTAATATCAATGGATTCTCTATCACGAGAAGCGGAATTGATTTAGGTGGCTTAGGAGCAACTGGTCAAATAATAAGAAATAATTATTTCTATTCTTGTGATGCTTATCTTTGTGGAGAAATGTCTTCTGGTACTATCAAAAACAACGATTTTACAAAAGGCGGGATTGTTTTAAGTGATACTGGTGTAGAGATAACTGGAAATAAAATTAGGAACGCGGATGTTGGAATACTTTTAAGTCAAGCAGCTGGATCAGGAACAAGTGCAGACATTTCAGGAAATAAAATAACTGACTGTGATGTAGGAATTAAGTTTTTTAGAGATAGTGCTGGTGGTATTTATAACAATTACTTTAGCAACAAAAAGAACATAGAATTCGATACGGAATGGAACAGCGAGCCAAATACTTGGAATACCACTAAGACTCCAGATTATAATATCGTTTTAGGACCTTATATTGGCGGGAACTTCTGGGGAGCCCCTAATGGCAAAGGCTTCTCTCAGACAGCTTCTGATAAGAACTATGATGGAATTGCAGATTCTCCTTATATTATGGATAGTAAAAATACTGACTACTTACCTCTTGTTGCCATTAAAGCTCCGGTAGCTTCTTTTAAAATGTCAAAATCAAGCGGGAAAGTACCCTTAACAGTCAAGTTCACAGATACAAGCAAAGGAGTAAATATGACAGAAAAATGGAGCTTTGGAGATGGAGCAACTTCCACTTTAAAGAATCCATCACACAAATATACAAAAACTGGAAAGTTCAAAGTTACTTTGACGGAAACTAACAAGATAGGACGCAGTTCAAAGAGTCAGTTTGTAAAAGTTACTAAATGAGGAAATTATATTTCCTTTTACTAATTTTTTAAAAATTCTGTCTTCCTTTAAAGTAAGAAGGCCAAAAATCGGCGGTGTACTAAAAATTCTGTAAATTCTAATATAGGCTCTGTGCTTTTTTCTTCACCACAAAAAACAGATTTTTATATGAGGTCATCCCAAAACCAACTTTATTCTCAAATCAGTAAATTTTCAAAACTATTTTCATGACCAGAAGTTCAATCGATCATTCTAAATTCGAGCTTTAGAGAAGCAATTTTGAGTTTTGAGATCAGCTCTACTAGTATTTTATGCGACAAATGTGGACTCAGTACCAAAATCCAGTGATGAACGTAAAATTAAAAATCACTAGATTTTGTAATTGGTTACAATCCTTGTGATTTTACTTCTAG
>JAUPKV010000211.1 GCA_030837265.1 Methanobacteriota archaeon | reverse complement strand
TTTGGTTCCGTTTCCCCCTTTAAGCCCGTCTCCTATGTAGAGCTTATGGTCGGAATAGGTGATCGGAGACTCAAAGCTGCTGTCGGTTATATGTGTCTTCCGGATCGTACTCCCGGTTTCGGGATCAAGGACGTAGAGATCTCCTTCAATGGTCGGGACAAAGAGTTGTCCGTCACCAATTGCAGGAGTCGACGTTTGCATTAAACTACCACCCAGTTCTCTGGACCAGATAAGGTTTCCGGTATCATTATTAAAAGCCCAGACGGAGGCATTTCCGGCAGTTACGAAAACCTTGTTTCCTGAAATTAAGGGTGGGATATTGATACCTCCAGTCCCGCAGGGTTCCTGGTCAGAAGAAGTTGCATTCTGCCAGAGGACTGTCGGATCTATGTTGGGGGCAGAATTGACGCTGTATCCGGTGTGGTAGCTATCTTTCTGAAATTGAGTCCAGTCTGAACACTGTGCCGGCTGAGCAGCCGCTATCAAGAGCGTGATTAAACATATGATATATAATTTTAATAAATGTTTGTGCATCTTTTCATTCTCCGGTTTTTCACACGATTTCCCGACTTGCTCGGAAATTCTTGGTTTCGGTGGGTTTTGAAAATTTATTTGATTGTAAGAGAATTGTTTGGTTAGGGATTTTTCAACTTTTAAGGGAGCAGGGGCGGCTTAATTTCCCACTATTTGTTATCAATTTTTCTAAAAATAATCCGGTTAGTATATTTTTTCAAATATCAGTTGATAAGACTGAAGATGACAGCATTAATCTCCAAAAAATGCTGAAATTAAAATATGGCTTCAGTCCGAAATAGAAAATATAACCTTTCAGGTAAAGAGACAAAATTCGTCAAAATTCACCTGGGAGATTACTTGCCTTTCCATTTTTCAGGAAGAAATTCAAGCGTGTGGCTGGTTAAAGAAAACAAGTGGTTTTCAGTTTCTCATTTTTAGGGCCTCCTTTTTTTATATGGGGGTTGGTTGTTGCCCCTGGGAAAGGACCACTGCTGCATCTTAGGTCTCGGGCTGTGGAAGGAGTAGCTTTCAATTCTGTTCAAAGTGTCCGTACTACCGGATTTTTGAAGATTGTGGAAAAGGAATGCAAGAAATTTGAAATCGCTGAAATTCTTCTCCCACCGTTCTTGAGTTGAATGATATTCGTACTTAGGGTCGGAATTATTGAGATGTCCATCTCACACGTTAATTGTTAATCTATTCTATTAATGAAATTATTTGGCTAATAATTATTACCTTTAAAGCTAATAACTTCCAGGTTGTTTATCAAAAAAATACAAAAGTTTCCTTGTTTTTCGTTTCCTCAATTTTGGTTCCAGCAAGAAATTGCGAAAAATCGAGTTCAGAAGTAGTTATAACGCCTCTAAATAAAAATAAAAAATATAAAATTAAGACAATGATTGAGGGACACGACCCAACTTTTATTAGAACTTGCTTTTATACATTTAGAATTATTTTTATCTCCAAATGCCAATATGATCGGAACAAAACTAGAATTCTAAGAAAAATGGTTTTCAAATCTGGTCAAATCTGACAAAAGTATAAATGTGACCTTTTGCCAGATTTGACAAATAAATGCCTGACTATCCTTTAGTCTTGATGTTCTATTTTATGATATCATTTTTTGGATACTGTAATATATCCATACATCGTTTTAGTGTTGCTGCCTCCTGCATTCTTTACAATCAAGGTAACAGTATATTTTCCGGCTTTGCTGTAAGTGTGTACAGGGTTCCTGGCAGCTGAATATGTTCCGTCTCCGAAACTCCACTTCCATGAAGTGGGAGACTCTGTGCTTTTGTCAGCAAATGTTACTTTCAGTGGTGCTTTTCCTGAAGTTGGGAGGGCCGAAAAAGCGGCAGTCGGAGCTTTCAGAGTTATAACGTTTATATAATTCGGTTTTGTAATCACGCTACTGCCAGCTGCATTCTTTACTGTCAAGCTAACGGTATATTTTCCGGCTTTACTGTATGTGTGTGCAGGATTCTTGGCTGTTGAATATGTTCCGTCTCCAAAACTCCATTTCCACGATGTTGGCGATCCTGCACTCTTATCGGTAAATCCAACTTCCAGTGGTGAATTTCCAGATGTTGGGGATGCAGAAAAATCAGCAACTGGAGGTTTAAGAGGGGCTGCGACTTTTATGTAATTGAATCCGGTTACCGTACTTTTTCCTATACTATTTTTCACTGTTAAGCTGACAGTATATTTTCCAGCTTTGCTGTACGTATGTACAGGACTCTTTTCAGTTGAAGACGTTCCGTCTCCAAAATTCCAGTTCCATGAAGTAGGGGACCCTCTACTCCAATCATTAAATACTACTTTCAGTGGTGCATTTCCCGAGGTTGGAAATGCCGAGAAAGCAGCAACAGGAGCTTTCAAAATAGTTACAGCATTTATGTAGCCTGATTTCGTTACTGTACTGCTACCTTTAGCATTCTTTACTGTCAAACTAACAGTATATTTTCCGGCTTTACTGTATATATGCACAGGGTTCTTTTCTGTTGAGGATGTTCCGTCCCCAAAGCTCCATTTCCACGAAGTTGGCGATCCTGTACTCTTATCAGTAAATACAACTTTCAAGGGTGTATTTCCTGAGGTTGGGGATGCAGAGAAAGCCGCAGCCAACTTTGAAGAAACTGCTCTTACGGTAATATAACCTGTTTTCGTCTCCACATCCGTTCCAGCTTCATTGCTTGCTGTAAGTGTTACCGCGTATTTACCTACTGCATTGTAAACATGCATCGGGTTCTGTTCAGTCGAGGTAGCCCCATCCCCGAAATCCCAGTTCCATCCAGTTGCATCTTTCGATAAATCAGAAAACTGGACTGAAAGCGGAACAGAACCTTCGGTGACGTCGCTACTGAAGTTTGCAACTGGGACCCTTGACGGTTGTTTTAGAACAGTTATCGCAGCAGATATTGAGGCCGTACCATTTACATTGCTTACTGTCAAATTAACTGAATAGTTACCTGCTGCAGTGTAAGTATGCATTGGGTTCTTCTCAGTTGAATTACTACCGTCTCCAAAGTCCCAAATAAGAGAAGTTACGTTTTCTGACAGGTCTGTAAACTGTATTGAAAAGGGAGCATAACCTTCACTGACATTGGTACTGAAATTCGCCATTGGGAGCACTGGAGCAACCTTTTCTGAAACATTTATCGAAACTGATGCTGAATTTGTACCGTTTGTATTGCTAACTGTCAGATTAACAATGTAGATGTCAGCTGATGTGTATATGTGCACAGGGTTCTGCTCTGTCGCATTAGAACCGTCTCCAAAGTCCCAGTTCCATGAAGTTGCATTTTCCGAGAGATCGGTAAATTGAACTGAGAGAGGAGTATAACCCTCACTTACATTGGTACTGAAATTGGCTACAGGAAGTATTGTTTCAGGTTTTTCTAATACCGTTATTGTGGTTAACTTTGAGTCTGTACCATTTGCATTAACAGCAGTTAGGTTAGATGTATAGGTTCCAGAAGTTACATACTCATGTATTGGGTTTTGTTCGGTTGCATTGGTGCCATCTCCAAAGTCCCAGTTCCAAGAAGTCGTATTTTCCGAAAGATCAGTAAACTGGACTGAGAGAGGTGCGTAACCCTCACTGACATTGGTACTGAAATTAG
>JAUPKV010000210.1 GCA_030837265.1 Methanobacteriota archaeon | reverse complement strand
ATGTAGACTTGCATTTTAAACTTCCTCATCCGAATAAACATCGCGTAATTAAAGTATTTTTCTCTAGAATTGTTCGATCAGTTCTCTGTCCATCTGCCGGACGATTTTCATCAAATAAGCGCTATTCTTGATGTAATCCTCCTGTCAGGATGACGAATTCCCGATTCTGGAAGTATACCCCTTTGAGGGCACTCTTGCTGTAAATAATTATTAAGAGTTAGACAATTCAGGGTTTAATGCTATTGATTTTTCAGTTTAACTGCGTAAAATACTATCCTTCTCTGGTCGACTTCCAATAGAAATAAGGAACAGCACTCTCAGCAGGCGGTCCCTATACTTCATAAACCACAAATATTCCAAAAGATATAGGAATATCAGGCATATCATCGATTACATGGGAGGGTTATCGAAGGAAACAAGCGTATTCCTATATATTTTGTAATGATCAAGAAAACAAACACATAGGCAATTATGGAAAAATTAGCTTGAAAATGGTAATTTTCATTATAATAATCAGACGATAAAACAAAAATTACATTCTTAGTAGGTACGGCTTTTAGCAAAGTTATGTCATTTCTGCATATTAGAGGTATTTTGTAATTTTTCAGAAATCTGAAACATTTAGAATATCTATAGGTTTTACCATGAAACTTGTGGATAAACTCGAAAGCAAATTTACAGAAGAATCAGTAACTATCTACTTTTCCTGAGTTTCCATCCTCCATAAAGGCAGGTTAAGCTTACCAATAATCCAAAACCCGGAGTAGAGTTATTTTTGCTTGGCTTACCGTCAGTGTCATATTCAGAATCACTATTGCCCGAATTGTTGGATTCTGTCATGGTTTCTTTTTCAGGCGTTGACATGAAAACAACAGGAACATCGGTAATATTTTGTTTTCTTGCTTCTTCGTCAATTATCCTGTAGACTTCTTTAGCTATAGTGTTCTTTTCTTCGGGAGACAAAGTTTCGTTAACTTCTATTTCCAGCCTTATCCTTGCCCCATAAGTTATTATCTGGCCTCTTTCAATATATGGCGCGATTTTTTCCTGGATGTGATCATCAATCGTATACAGCTTTTCCTGCCATAAATTAATCTCATTCGGATCTTTTAACAAAGGAATGATTCCATAAGCTGCAATTGTTTTCTGCGAGGGCATGGTCGGTCTGTGCTTCATAACATCTTCAAGAGTATCAATATTTGATTTAGACAAATTCTCAGTACTTTCTCCAAACCAGTACCAGCGGTTAATGCCTTCCAGGTTAATTTCCTCCCAGTAGGTTCCGTAACCAAACTCGACAGGGATGTCATGGATGCCCATCTTTTTTGTAGAATCGTCTATTAGATTGTATATCTCATCCATCAAAGGTTTGTCAACACTACCATACTTGAACAAAATTACAAAGTGTCCCCTGCCGTTAATTCCGCATGACATTACCTCTCCATGAGGATACATGTATTTGGAGGCAACCTTGTTTTTTATCCTGTTACTGAGATCTTCTAGAGTAGAGTTCCAGTTTTCTTTCTGTTCTTCAGTTTCCAGTACCGGAAGTTTGCCGTATCTGCTAATTACAGTATTCCCCATTGAGTAAAGTCCAAAAAAGTAAGTATAGTACTCATAATTCACATTAGTTGCCTCAGAATTCAGGTAATCATCCAATGTCACTGGCACACTGATACAAATTCCTTTATCAGCCACTTCCTGTTCTACAGATTTAACAAGCTGATCGCTTGCTTGCCAGCTCTTTAAATTCATTTCCACCCCATTCTGTAATCTTCGGTCAAAAATTGACCAGATTCCGGACTCCGTTTCAGTTGCAGGTCTATCTGGTATCACTTCAAAAGTATTTGCGTCTACAAATATCCGATGCTCATCTCTTGAAGCTCTATCTTTTATTACGGTCATCGCTCCAATACTGGGATAGCTATATACAACCATCTCAGTTGATTTTATTTCCACATCGTGATATTCATTTCTGGCAGTTTCAATTGACTTCTTCAATGCTTCATTTGTATTATACAGAACCGGACTTAGTTCGATAACCTGAATTGACTGCCCGAGAGTCTTATTCGCCCCTACGTCGACTCTACCTATCAGGCTATTATTTTTATATACGGAAAATTGATAATACAACTTCTGCCCATTTGGATCATAGAGTTCCTATGGCGTGGGATCGACAGAAGCTCCTTTCCACCCTTCAAATTCGCCACCATCTGCAATAAAATTTATTATTTGTGCATTTGCATGTTCAAAAGCTACTTCTTCGGTTACCGAATAATTATTCTCATTTTGAGCATTAACAGCCGGTACCAATGCGACAGCAAGCAGAAGCATTGCTAGAAGCAGTCCTTTTGTTCCAATTTTGTTCCTGATCATCTACTTCATTCCCAAGAAGCTATTTTCTCTATGAGGTAGAATAACACAAGCTTAAACACGCAGAACTAACTCAATAATGCCTCATAGAGCGTATCTAATGGAATTGGGGAAGTCTGGATAACTATATCTGGACTTCATAAATTACTATTTGCTGACTCTTAATAAGTTTTCTGCATAAAGTGTTACACTATGTAATTTTCTCACTTTTTTCAAACACAAAGCCATTTTCTGATCTTTGTTGATTTTGAGCAATTTTTCAGGCTACTCAGTGACATATAAGCTAAAAATAGCTTATGCGTCTTCGGTTAAGTGAGGAATCATGATAAATTGCCTTATTTCCAGAACAGTTCTCCAAAATATTCATTGATATGAAGTTGGAACAGGGCATCGATTTTAGTTATTGGTTTTGAAACTTGGGACTGACTTT
>JAUPKV010000209.1 GCA_030837265.1 Methanobacteriota archaeon | reverse complement strand
TGCCATAACCATGAACCTGTTTATTTTTCCGCTTTTTACGCCGTCTATGATTTTATCCGCAACTGAAAGAGCTGCTTCGTGTGCAAAGCCTCCTATAATGGTTCCGGTTTCCAATTGCTCCGGTGGCTTGCTTGTTTTTGCCTGTTCTATCAGAGGGGTGAAGTCTTTTGTTCCATTTTCTTTTTCATAGATATGAGTAAGTCCTTCAAAACCCACAACTCCGGTAGTGTAAATCCTGTTCCTGTATGAATCTCTTGGAGTAATTATGCAATTCGTGGTTAATAGGATAGGACCGTTGAATTTCTCAAACTCTTCATTCTGCTTCCACCAGGCATTCCCATAATTGCCTACAAAGTTGTCATACTTCTTAAAAGCCGGATATGCGTTTGCAGGCAGCATCTCTCCATGTGTATAGACATCGATTCCTTTACCCTTTGTCTGCTCAAGAAGCATTTCGAGGTCTCGCAGGTCGTGTCCACTTATAAGTGTGCCTGGCCTATCTCTTACACCTATATTAACCGCTGTTGGCTCAGGATTTCCATAAGTCTCAGTGTTTGCTTTATCGAGTAGGGCAAGAGTCGAGACACCCTTCTGGCCACACTCCATAACCAGGCCAATTAGAGCTTCTACCCCTAAACTATCGTCGGTGGTCGAAACAAGCCCTTTTTCTATGAACTCGAAAATTGCTTCATCTTTATAGCCAAGGACGTAAGCATGATGTGCATAAGCAGCCATTCCCTTCATTCCGTAGGTAAGAAGTTCTCTAAGGGATCTGATATCTTCATTTTCAGTTGAATGAATGGTAACATCCAAATTTCCGATGTTTTCGGGGGTAACTTTAGCCACTGCAGGCAAGTCTTTTTCTGCAGGTATCATTCCCGAAGGAAGCTTTGCCTTAATATTGTCTCGAAGTTCAAAACCTTTCTTAATAAAGGATTCAATTTCCTTTTTGTCAAAATTTGTATTCGTAAGAGTTGCAAAGAAGCCATCAAGCACAAACTTATCTGTTGTTTCCTCATTTAGGCCTGCAGCCCTTGCTTTAAGATTGTAGAAAGAGATGCTTTTGAGAACATAGATTAATTTGTCCTGAATGTCTGCAACTTCCCCTTTTTTGCCACATACCCCATTTTTCGTACAACCCATTGAGTTAAAAGTTTCCTGACATTGATTACAGAACATATTTTCCCACCTTGGAATATTGTTGGTTAAGTAAAAATCCCGTTTTTCTTTAATTTTATATACACTTTTAAAAATACTAATATCTATATGATACTAGCTAATATATAGAAGACAGTTTCTTTGTGGATACCTGATAAATGAGAATTCAATTTTCAGAAGCTAGAGCTTGAAAATTTATCCTCCGGGCTCAGATAGTCGGCTTTTGTCCTTTTTTTCAGATTCCATCCCATCTTCAACCGCTTCCCTTATGATATACCCGGCCTTGTGCAGGATAGTATCTCCGAGTTGAGGATCCTTGTCCATACTTGCAGTACAGGGATATGAGTGATGGGCGCCTGAGATTGTTTCTTTGTATCCGGGGATATCCGTCCAGCCTAGCTTTTTTGCCACAAACCAGGTAGAACCACAGGGAGCATCCCTGATCACACCTGCTCCTATGAACATCTTTCCATCGGGACTCGTTTCTATCCTGAGTTGAGGCCTTCCGAAACCAAGGTCAACAAAGGAATCTATAATGGGTTTTCCGGTTTTTTCAAGTGAACAGAAGGGTCTTGGTCCTTCAAACTCAACTCCCATCGCCTCAAGTTCTTTCCGGAGTTGCTCAAGGACTCCGGCAGGAGTTTTCTTAGAGTCTTCTGCAGGTGCAATCACAGCTTTTGCCTTCGTTTTTTTCACGACTTCGGGAAGGGCTGCAATGAGATCGGGATGGATGCCAATAGCAAGTATCAAATCACATTCCGGAAGTCCCGGGGGAATATACTGTTCTGGCTCTTCTATAAATGTGGGCAGGTCTTCGGGAAATTCATGAATTCCCACAATCATGTTTGCATATGACTTTCTGGCCTGCCTGCAGTGATTACATAGCTCCCCGCAGGACACGCAGAAATTGCTCGAGTTAATCAGGTTCTGGATAACTTTTTTCCCAAGTTCGCCTGTATAGAATACGAAAATTCTCATATATTTTCCTCCTTTTGACTAAAAAGATCAAGGAAGACAGTTTGATCAACTAATTTGGTAATGGGTTTCGGATACAGAGTTAACCATATATCAACTTCGGATACAGAGTTAATCATGTATCAACTTCGGAAGACAGCGAGTACATACCCAAAGACTTTCCATTTTGTGTCTAAGAGGCAGGAGGTAATTAGTGTTTTCTCCGGCTCCGCAGGAGAAGCACCGGATAGAGGTATCTTTTTTCCTGGGTTGGGATTCTGCTTTTTCTCGGTTAAACTCAATGGTATGCTTTTCTTCAATGGAAATTGCACCTTCAGGACAAATGCCTATGCAGAAGCCCATACCATCACAGAGTTCTTCGGATACTACTTTCGCTTTTCCGTCAATGATCCTGATAGCACCTTCGGCGCAAGGAGCAACACATTTTCCACAGCCTGTGCATTTCTCTTCATTAATTTTTACTACCAGTCTTTTCACCATAAATGAATCCCACTGTTACGTACGAATGAAGTTCTTTTGATCTCAGTATATTATAGATACCAACCTATATAGTAAACAGTTTCTAAGTCTATACTGTTAATTATTCGATTGCATTTTCCACGTGTTCTGCGGTTTATTCGAGTGATCTGCATTAATCTTTCCTTGATCTAAATCAGAAATTTGTTACATACCTTGCAATCGGTACACTGGTTCCCTTCGATAAGCCTGATTAACCATATTAAAAATTAGGTGACTGCCTGCAATTTGATTTTATCGATGGCAAAGTATACAAGAATCAGCCCGACTAGAATATTGAGCCCTTTAATAGCAAAATGAGGGATAATAATTTTTACAATACTCCCAACAATGGCAACAGTGGATAAAAACAACAATGTTGCAATAACAGCACCGATCCCAAAAAAATATACATCCGCATTCTTCATCTTTCCTTCTGCAATCTCTGTTGAAAAAACACCTGTCCAAAAAAGAATTGTTAGAGGATTTGTTGCTGTTAACAAGAATCCATCTAAAAATGTGCTTCCGGATTCTGTTACTCCAAACAAGTTAATATTAGAGATCAATTTGATATCAAAAGCTCCAAATACGATATTTAACCCAAAACATCCTACTATCAAGGCTCCCATAAAATTAAAATAATTTTTAACTCTTTCCTCTTTAATAAATGAGGAAATCCCTAAAATAGCCAGTAACACAAAAATCAAATCTACGAGTGCAACTGCAAATACGGCTTTTTCCGCACTAAAGAATCCTTTATTACTTCCAAGGCTGAATATATACATGCAAACAGGTCCAATAGCAAATTGCAGGATCATTCCAAATTTCAAACCTTTTAATAACAAACAAAATCTCCCATCTTCTGACATTCGTTCCCTTCGGTTTTGCTATTGGAATTCAATCACTTGAAGTGCGAATTAATCGCAGGAATTTTGATACCATTATGTTTTTATGTTCTGGTAGTATCGCTTATGCATTCTCAAGCATCTGGTAGTATCGCTTGTGCATTCTCACGCAAAAAGAAACAGAAACTTTTTATAACTAATAACTTTTCATCCCTTATATCTTACCTAACTTTGCGCTACCCATAAAAAATTTCATAAAAATATGACAGAAATTCTCATTCGAAAAGCTGGAAAATCTGACAATCTGGCAATCCAGAGGCTTATATCCACTTATTTCCTTGATATGGAGGATCTTGAGCCGGAGGATTTTCTTTTGGCTGAGGTCGAGGGAAAAATTACAGGATGTGCTGCCTTCATAAAATCCGAATGCCAGGGAAATAATTTCATAGAAATTCATTCTATCGCAGTCCATCCCAACTTCCGGGGAAAAGGGATAGGAACACGGCTTATCAAGCATATTTTAAAAGACCTTAGCAGTTCAACCTGTGAGATCTATGTGAGGACCACTTCACCTGCTTTTTTTGAAAAAATGAATTTTGTTAAAATAGAGAATTCCCAAAAATTATCTATCTGGGAAGATTGTAAACAATGTGAATATTTTGATAAATGCACACAATATGCAATGAAGTATTTATCCCAGCCTTGAAATTCTGGAGAACTTCACGGCTTTCGAGGTATTTTTCATTCGGAAGAGGGGCATCAGTGGAACATTAAATTTGATTTACTTATCTCAAAACATCTTTATTTTCTTCATATTATTTCGTCTAATTTCGGAATTGTTATGCCTTACCTTCAAGCCCACCATCTGGAACGCTGGCACCCTGAAAGCTTAAGGACAAAAAATTTTAAATTAAGGTATCTTCATTGAGCAATTATTTTAAGACTCCGAATAGACCTTTGTGAACTCTACTCCGATCGTAATCATAATTGAGGAATAAAATATCAAAAGAAATAGGCCTATAACAGCTCCTATTGCTCCATAAACGCTTACAGGATTGCTATATGCTAAAAGAAGGCCAACCGCATATTTACCTACAGTTATAAGAATTACTGTCACAATTGACCCGACAAAGATAGACTTGAAATTAAAACTCTTGTCCGGGAGTATTTTATATGCGAGCATGAAAAACAGCACAAGGATGATGAAGCTGGCTATAGAACTTGCATAATTGGCAATAACTGGTGGGAAAGGTAAAATTCCACTAAGCATACTTGAAGCCAAATGAACAATACCCTCAACAATTATGCTCATAACTAGCAGCCCTCCAAAAAATAGAACGATAATGGAAGACAAGACTGTATCTCTTATAAAAACTTTAATAGTATTGGATTCAGCAGGCTTAATATCCCACGCTTTCTCAAGGAAATTCTTCAATTGCCTGAAAATGTTGCTCGCACTCCAGAGCAGAAGGGCAAAACTAATTAATGCGCTTATTGTAAGAGAGCTAGTCTCTGGAATATTTTTAAAAAGTACAATTATCATGTTGATGACACTCTCATCAACGACTCCTTGCAGGTAATTTATTATCACGCCCTGAATATTTTCTGATTTTAAAAAAATACTTCCAATGGATACCGAAAATAATAGGAGGGGGGGAAGACTTAATACAAAATAAAATGCCAGTGCAGCGCTATAAGTTATTGAGTTATCTTCCGACCATTCCTTAATCGTTCTGGTAGCCATATTTTTTATATATTCCCAACCCATGTTTTCCCCTAATCAATAGTATCTTCCATTTTTATAAATATGTCTTATTAATATTATTAGGATTTATTTTCCTGGAATCCTAAAAAGAGATTAGTAATTCATTGAAAGCAACACTTAAGAACAAAATAGTTATAATGAAGAATGAAAAGGGATTAATATATATATATTTGGAATATAATTAAAAAAAATTAATAAGATCCGTGTAAAGTGATCTGAATATTATCAATAAGGACACAGGGGTTTTAAATCTTAAATCAGGCCTCTTTTTGTAGGGGTTATCTTTTCATCAACAGACTTTCCATACGGGCAGATAAGATTGCATATAGTACATTCCATAAAACCCCTTTCAGAAATTCTTCGAATTCTTTTTTCCCACTTCGGATCTATATCTTTCTCAAGTTCATGAGAGACCACACATTTATTATAATTAACTTTTTCACCTGCGGGTACACCCTGGGAAGGACCGGGTATTATTGCATTATATGGACAAGCTTTTACACATAGGGATTCTTTCTGACAAAGAGGTTGTTCTGCACAAAGATTTCTTGAAAAAGGTTTATCAGGCTCAAGTTCAGCAGTCGTAAGCATAGCAATCCAGCGAACTCTTGGACCATATTCAGGGGTTATGACCAGAGTGTTGTGACCTATGAAACCCAATCCTGCAAAGTGTGCAGCTACTTTTACATGCAAAGAATGGGGTAGGAATAGCTTTAATTCCATTATTTTCCCAGAGACACTGAGCAACTCTCCATGCTCTTGTTTCGACGGTTTCATAATAGAGATTGTAATATTCGGCTTCTCCCCCGCTAAAGTCCCCTGTTCCGGGTGTACTTATAGCGGCATTCATACCCTCATCCCAGATCACCATACCCATAACTATAAGTGATTTGGCTTCAGGCATTATTTCTGAAGGACGAGCAAGTCCACGGCCTGCAGGAAATCCAACTTCCTCCATCTTATTGATGTCAGAAACGCCAAAGAGCTGAAACCCTCCAGTAAGAGCTTTAGTTTTAATTTCTTCTTTTAAAGCCATTTTTCAAAGAGAAGTGCCCGCAGATCTTTCTGGTTGTGAGAGTGATTATGCTGAGTTTATTCTGAGTACATGAGATATTTGGAAGTTTATGTTTTGCTTAATAGTGTTCCAAATCTCCGATAACATCTTAATTTCAGCCTCTTCAAGTAAATTTGCGTGCCGAACAATTAAGAAATATGCAACAACGAATGCTGCGCATTCCCAGCTTGCTCCGGAAAGCAGAAACACGGTTTTCACTATCAGCGCAGATACAACCATTGAGGCACATATAATGCTCAGCTTCCTGTACATAGGGGTGAAAGGATGCATATTTTGTTTTTTCCAGAGCCTGTAGCACATTAAAATTTCTATCGATGCAAAAGACACAGCAGATGCGGTAGCTGCACCTACCATCCCAAACTGCGGTACCAGCATGAAGTTAAGGAGGATGTTTATTCCTGCACTTGCTAGAGAGCATTTCATCAGGAAGTTAGAATCTCCGGATGCTATTATGTTATGATAACGGAATCCAAGGTATGAGTTTACCACAAATCCCATGGAAAGGATACGCAGGACAATTGCACCGCTTGCATATTGTGCTCCATATAATTTAGTTAGAATAAACTCGGGGTATAAAAACATCAACGCAAAGATGGGGAAGGTGAGCATGAAACACCACTTTGTCATTATCTGATAGAGCGGAGCCATTAAATGAGTCTTTTTTTCTCCCCACAATTTTGATGCTACAGGGATGTATACAAAGCCCATGGAGTTTATTATCATGGTCAGAAACCCGATGAGCGGAATCACTGCACTGTATATTCCGACTACTTCGGTTGATTTAAAATAGCCAAGAATTATAGTGTCTGTCCAGGTCATGAGGTTTATCAGAGTCGCACTTATCAGAAGTGGGAGAGAGTACTTAATCAGCTGCTTTGTTGGTTCGCTGAATTTCAAATTCAATTCGGGTTTAAGTGGAGGTCTCCTGACGAAATATACTGACATTATCCCGAAAGTTAATACCATGGAGAGCACGTCAGAAAGCACCACTCCATGCAGGGACGCTCCCAGGAACACAGCAGTTGAAGCAAATATGAGCAGGGATAGCGGTCTTATGATATTGTAAAAGTACATATTGACGCTTGTTCGGTCAAATCCCCTGTAGATTGCTACTGTAAGATTCAGGAGAATCGTAAACGGAATTGCAAAGACAAGTATTTTGACAACTGCCAGGATCCTGCCTTGCATGTCAAACCCTTTTCCGGCTAAATGTTCAAACAGGACCGGAGAGACGAGCATTGCAAGCAAACCGGCAATCAGGCCCATCATTACGGCTGATATTATTAATTCATGAATCTTTTGTTCCTCGTGGCTTCCCCGGAAGAATGCAATATATCTGGGCACTCCTTCGTTAAGTCCAAGGGTTGCTACAGCACCTGTGATTGATATTACGGTAAGTGCAAGGGAATATGTTCCGAAATCAGCCGGAGAGAGTTGTGATGTAAGCACTCTTTTAAGGAGGATGTCAAACAGCATTCCGATAAAGGTTCCTACAAGTATGACCCCGGAACCCGTAACTATCCGGTTTACCGATTGGTTAACTGACATGTTAACACCGTTTTACTGCACTCAGTTCCAATCAGCCCGGCCTGAAGGACAAAAACAGGGCTTTGCTGTCCAGCCAGTTACGATTTGTAAACCTGTCTCGGTCAACTCAGGCTTATGAGTTTCAAAGTTTGCTGCCTTATGTTTATTAAAACAACCGTAGGTTTCATATTCGTCTTTGTATCCGTCTTTTTGCTCTATTTCATGTCCGTTTGCCCTTATGTGAGCCTCGATGACATCGTCTATTTTGGGTTTCTCATTAGTAATCTGCATGATTTCATACGACCGTTTGGATTGGATCGGAGTTAGATCTTCGATTGGATCCGAGTTTTTCCACAGGTTGAGTTTTGGGTTGAATTCGGGATGTGCCCTCGGATCGCAGGTGAGATATTGGGTTGGACTCGGGCAGAGTCCTTATGGGTTGTAAAGTGAGAATCTTTGGAGGAATTCCGGGTTGAGTTATGGAAGCAGGCGGATCTGGGTTTGACCCCCCTGTGCCTGCAGTTATTTTCTTTTTTTTCAGAGGCTTCGTAAAATCCCATTCCAAAGCCGGTGATCCATTTTTACGCTTTCATTTTAGCGCTAATTCTGCTTACAAAACTCATCGAGTTTCTTAAACTCCACAAGCGTTCGTAATCGATTAGCTACCTCAATGGTAGCAGAGTAATTTGAGTTTACGTTTCATTTTTCTGAAAACCTGAGAGGATCTAACTTATTATATATTTTTTGCGGTTCCTCTCAATTTTCTATGATGTAGCTCATCAACTAAATATAAAAACCTTTCTGAACCAGTATGCAATTATCGCAATGGGATAAGACTATACTCAAAGGAAAATTGATTCAACAAGTGTCCTGCCAAACACCGGGCTGAGTTTTTGTCTTAGAGTTTACATTCATGACGCCGAGTAAGTTCCAAAGCAATGAGGAACTCTAAATTTCCGAAAAAAGCATTTAAACAGCTTTAAATTTAGCCTGATTTGTGACTTGCCTCATGAGGATAATTCTAAGGTCTTTTATTCAGTAGAGGGCACACCCTTGGAGCTAATTTTTACATGAAATATATGTTCTCAGGCATGAAAGAAAAATTGTTTTCGAAAAAGGATCAAATCAAGGTCAACTTTCAAAATATCACCATTGATCATTGAAATAATCTTTCTTCTCCCCTCATATAAATTCTCCTTGAGTACCTTCATCTCAAGAGATTATTATGATAATGCTTTAATATAAATAAATACTCTTTCAAAACAGTCCAATTAAAGAATAAATTAAGTTTTAATTACCTGAAGAATTAATTGTCAGACAATTGTCAGACATTTCTGTTTTTCAGATTTAAATGGCTCTGTAACTAAGCAATTGATCCTGGTATCCATCTATCACCTCGATTAAAATAATAACTTGTTAGGGTTTTGTCACCTGAATAAAAACGTGATGATCGCAAGTATGATAAAGATAATAACAAGCCACTTTGCAATCTCCATCGAGAAACCTGCAATCCCCCGTGCGCCCAGTACATATGCAATTAGTGCTAATATTAGAAAAATTACAGCAAGTGCTATCAAATCCACCCTATGTACCCCCCTATATTTATTTATTAGCCAATAAATAAATATTAAATTAAAGGTATTTATAATTTGACTGTCAAAGTAAGTCGCTCTATCGTGAAAAGATCTCTTTTTTAGTTAAACTCTTCGTGTGTTAATTTTTGTTAGTTTTTTCACTTATTTCTTCTGTAAGAGGTTCAAGAGCACCCGGCTCTCCACCCCCGTGCCAGCTGATGCGCGGGCGGATGCGTACAAGGTGAACGGATTCGGAATGGTCGTCAACAATCAAAGCAGCTCCTCTTTCACTTCCCATTTTCTTTAAGTACCCCTCGAGACTCTCCTGCATATATAGAGGACGGGAAGTTTCCAGAGCCAGAATGTCATCATTTGCAGTAAGTCGGTGGCAGATAAGGAGATCGCTCTGGGAGACAACATCGGAATGAAGACTTGCGGGTCTCTGGGTTGCAAGTACCAGAGAGAGACCGGGCTGCCTGCCCTGCCTGAGATAGCGGTTAATAAGCACTCCTGATGCAAGGCTTTCAGTTTTTGCCGGGACGAAAATATGAGCCTCGTCGATAAAGAGCCAGACCATTGGAAATTCTTTGTCATCAAAGTTTTCTCCCATCAGCTTCTTTTCATAAGTCCTTCTGGACTCGAGTCTCTCTTCATAAAACTTACCTGCAAGAATTGATACTGCTGCGGCGCTGACGTTCTCGTTCTCAAGGGTACTGATGTCAAGAATTGTTGTCTTTCCCCCTGATACGAGTTCCGTTAAAGAAGTACCTTCATTTGAAAAAAGTCCCCAGGAGTTTACAGCCCTGAGATAATTCTCTGCAGCCCCTTTGGAAGCCGGATCAGCACGGTTGTCCTGTTGTAACTTTTCGATTATTGTATCAAAAGAATATGCATGTCCGTCGCTTCTGAGGGATTCAACGGTTCTTACCAGCAGCACTCCAAGAGGAGAAATCTCCTCAATATTAAAAATCCTGCACCACTGGCTTCCGGAAAGATCCCTGATTGAGATCGAAAATGACTTTACAGCGATATTTCGTTTCCTGTAAGCTTCTATCTTGCCAGCAGGCACGAAAACCTCAATTTCAAGTCCAACTGGTATCAAGTTCCAGCTTTCTAACCTCCCGATTTCAATAGTATTAGGGTAACTCATTGTCCAGAAAATTCCCATAGTGTCAATGACAACGGATGCAAGTCTTTTTTTAATAGCTGGCTTAAGAAGTGCAAGTTCTTCCAGCATGCAGCCCATGGTATAGGATTTCCCATATCCTCTTTTTCCACAGATTAAAATGGCATGGGGTTTCAATGCATCGAGGTAAACCGGAGCTCCCCTGGAGTGATCGAGTGCCATATAATTTCCAATAGACAGGAGTCCTTCCCCCGAATTCTCCTCATTTCCAAGCACACGCATCGTTCCAGTGATTTTTCCTCCAAAAACAGATCTGTGTTCATTATTTTCCGTCTTAATCATTCTTGTATCATCAGGTATTTAACTATTTAAAATAATTTATTCAGTATAGGTTTAATAAAAATCGTGCCTCTTTAATTCTGATTGATCATGGAGAGTATTTAAAGTTTGATATCATGTAAAAAATAATGCCCTAATTATAATTCTTAAATTTATAAAAAGTTTTATGAAGATGGACAGCATATTAATACCCTGTCTGGCTGTTTGGGGGACACTAGACTATTAAATGGCTAGCCAGGATGAGGGAGTTCGCGACCCCTCGTCCAAATATCACACCAAACCTCTCAAAATGCTAGCATACAGATTTTAGGTTCTTCAAAAAGAGCAGGATACTTCTTTTTTAATGTTGTTATGAGTTCTTCGTCTAATTTTGACCCATAAAGTGTTTTTGCTTTTGTAAGTTGTTGGGGAGATAAATACTCAACTCCGATTAAAAATGTTCTCACAAGGTTAGATCCCTTAAAGTAAGCTCTCATTACGTTAGCTCCTTCAAGTTTAGCGCCCTCAAGGTTAGTACCTCCAAAGTTAGCCCCTTGAAGATTAGCTTTATTTAGGTCTGCGCCCTTAAGATCAGCTTCGATAAAACAAGTTCTTTTACAATTAGCTCCTTCAAGGTTAGCTCTTTCAAGATTGGCTCCTATGAAGTGAGCATCTTCTAAATTGGTTTTTCTAAGATCACTTTTTTTAAGATTAGCTCTGGAAAGACTAGCTTTGTTAAGATTGGCTCCGTTAAGCTTAGCTTTTTCAAGATTAACTCCCATTAAGTTAGCTCTTTCAAGATTAGCGTTAATTAAATTAGCTCCTTCAAAATTTGCACCTCTTAGATCAGCTTTTTTGAGGTTAGCTCCATAAAGATCTACTCCTTGAAAATTAGCTTTCTGAAAATTAACTCCTTCAAAGTTAGCTTTTTTGAGATCTTTCCTATATATATTATACATGAATATTAATTAACTTTGAACCAAATAAACATTATCATATCTGATATATTCAGAAAGTACTCCGAAGTTGTTGAAGAGAATTTCCATAAACCTCTTATTTTAACAAACTGCTATATTCATTTTGCAAACAACTTACAAAAAAAGCCACATGTGAGGTTGAGGCTAATGAAAGTAATGATAATTCTTGGGCACCCGAATAAAAAGAGTTTCAATCATGCGATTGCAGACATAGCTGTAAAAACTCTATTAAGCAATGGGCATGAAGTATTTTTCCATGATTTATACGAAGAAAATTTTGATCCGATAATCTCAAGCCAGGAAATTCCTAAAGGAGCCCCTCTGGATAAATCAATAGAAAAACATTGTACTGAAATTAGCAATGCAGATGGAATTATTATAGTCCATCCTAACTGGTGGGGTCAGCCGCCTGCAATTTTGAAAGGGTGGGTAGACCGAGTATTACGTCCGGGAGTAGCCTATGGATTTAAAGAAGGAGATAGCGGTGAAGGAATACCTATAGGGCTGCTAAAAGCAGAAACAGCTTTAGTCTTCAATACAGGAGATACGCCTAAAGAAAGGGAAATGCAAGTTTTTGGAGATCCTCTGGAGGTACTATGGAAAAAATGTATTTTCGAGTTTTGTGGAGTAAAGAAATTCTATCGAGAGATGTTTGGGGTTATGGTAACCAGTAAACTTGAGGAAAGAAAAGAATGGTTAAATGAAGTGAGAAAGACAGTAGATATGTATTTTCCGGCATGAGCATTCGATTTATTTCCTGCAGTTATGTTAAAATCGTTTCTTAATTGATTTTCTTTAATTTTTCAAGTGTCCGCTTTACTCCAACCCTCGGGTTTAGTTTCAATGCAGTTTCAAAATGTTTTATCGCCTCTATGTCGTTTCTCTGTAAATGGAAAATTTCTCCTAAAAGCCTGTGAATTTTTGACCTGGTATCTTTGTCAGAAAATCTGTTTAATCCTTTCTTCAGAGGAGCTATAAGTGTATCATATTCTCCAGGATTGGGATTTTCGGAAAACTCTACTTTCAATTCTTTAATGGCTTCAAGAAACTCAATATCGTTTCCAGTACTGATGCAATCATATCTATATTGTTTAGCATCAATAAAAGTTCCTTCAAAAGAGTAACGGTAAGCTTTGTTTTTATCATGGATCAAATATAGTATTTTATTTTTAGTATCAAAGCGGTAGCTTTTTGCCCAATTAAGTTCAGAGCCGATTGTTTCGGGCAATTTTTTCCATAAAAGTATTCTCTTCTTTATATCAAAGAAATATAACTTACAACTATCCGATTTGCTATTACTTTGTAACGCCTGACAAAGAGCAAAACGTCCATCATCCGAAATGCCAACATTGCCTATTTGTGCATTACATCTTTGTTTGATAAGAGTTTCTCCATCAGCATTTATTATATGGAATATTCCATACATGCCTTTGGAAGTCAAATCGCTTAGAATGAACACCCCCGAATTTGACACCAGCCCATTATCAGGGTGTCTCATTTTTGCTTGAACTCTTACTTTCCCTCGTTCTAACAAAATATACTTTCCATTCTCATTTTGAGCTTTCCATGATAAAATGAATCTGCTGTTAGAGGATTGATGATATTCTCCTGTAAAGTCACCAATTGATAGAGAATTGTCATTTATCGAGTAATTCAATTTGGGAGACTTACTGGAATATTTTGCTTTATTTTTGAAAAGCCAGTCTAATAACATACCTAACTACCTGCATTTTTATATTATATGCTGTATATTAATCTCGATTTTTTGAGATAAATCCTAACTTAACAAGTAAGTTAATAAACTATTTAGGCAAAGATATATATCAAGACTTGTTGACTTTTATAAAGTTGACGCTTTTGAGGAAGTTAATATAGGTAGCTGCATATTGACACTTCATTCTTCTAATCTTCCAGTCTTCTTACTATCTAGCTTTTTTCGACTTGCGGATAGCCAGAATTAAAAACCCGAAGGACTATTTATTATTGGATTAAGCACGGGTTTTAATGCGCCTTCTCAAAAGATTTAGCGTGCCGTGGGATATTTTTGGGGGGATTTTCGGTCTATGGATTTTCAGTCTATGGATTTTTTAGCCATGGGTTTTATAGCTATGGATTTTATGGCTATCTTTGACAGCCTGACATTAAGTTTCTGGGATTTAGCATCTCTTTTATTTCTATTATTATTTCTTTTTGTAATACTGTATCCCCAGTCGCAGCTTAAAAGGATCCGAATGCTGCGCCTGGCAAGAATTAAAGCTATGGAAAAGCGCCACGGCAGTAAAGTGCTCACGATAATACACAGACGGGAAGGTATTTCTTTTCTAGGAGTGCCTGCTTACCAGTTCATAGATGAAGAAGATGCCGAGCAAGTCCTGCGCTGGATAAGGAAATATAAGGACTATCCGCTGGAACTGATCCTGCATACCCCTGGAGGGCAACTCCTTGCCAGTATCCAGATTGCCCGTGCCCTCAGGAAGCACCCTAAAAAGACCAGAGTCATTATTCCCCACTATTCGATGTCAGGCGGCACTGTTATAGCTCTTGCCGTAGACGAAATAATAATGGATAAGGACGCAGTAATCGGGCCTATTGACCCGCAAATAGGGGATTTGTTGCGCGGTGTATATCCTGCTCCTTCCTGGATTTATACTGCCGAAACAAAAAAGGAAAATGCAGCAGATACGACCATCGTTATGAGCGATATCTCAAGAAAAGCTCTCAAACTCACCCGGGACGTTGCAATAGAACTCCTCGAAGGTAAAATACAGGCCGGACCTGCCGGAGAAGACCGGCTAAAAGAAACGGTAGATAAACTGGTCAGTGGCGAGTTGATTCACAGCGCTCCCCTCTCAGCAAGCCAGGCAAAAGAACTTGGGCTCCCTGTTAGTACGGATTTCCCGGAAGATGTGCATGAGTTTATGAAGTTGTTCAGGCCTGTAAAAAGGAGTGTACAGTATGTGGAGTGAAATCTGATTTGAAGAATTGAATTTGAAGAATTGAATTTGAAGAATTGAATTTGAAGAATCGAATTTGAAGATTTTCGCAGCATATTATTATATTTATTTTTCATAGAGGTCAGAAACACTAATAAAGATGCTGTTTATTACATACGCTCAATATCTTTGAAAAAGGGATAACGAAATGTCACCAATCGAAATACAGGTT
>JAUPKV010000208.1 GCA_030837265.1 Methanobacteriota archaeon | reverse complement strand
CTGACCATCCGAACAGGATACCTTATTCCTGATCTCACTTTTGTAAATCTACTTAAGCTCACTCTTATTATGGTCTTCTTCGTCGGCCTGGTTGAGGAAATTATTTTCAGGTCAATTCTCCAAACCAGAATTGAACAAGCCCTAAGTATACAGGAAGCTCTTTTAATCACTAGCTTTCTATTTGGGCTAATGCACTCGGGGTATGGAGCCTTCAACGAAATCCTTTATACCGGTTTTGTGGGACTCATTCTTGGTCTGGCTTTCTACAAAACGAGAAGTTTACCCTTCATTGCTGTAGTGCATGGTTTCGTCAACGTTTTCCTTTTCGGGATCTTACCTCACTGTTTGAGTAGCTGAAAAGGATTTTGACTTCACTCAGAACTTCTCAAAATTGAGCATCGATAAGATTATCTCATTTAAGATGCCTTTTCTAAATATGCAATTATTGTGGGGTATTTTTTATGGCCATTTTGAACGAAACCGGGGCGATAGATCTTGGGTTAAGCTCTGTTAAAGATAATGATGAACTTGGTGTATTACGATCCATTGATTTCCTTACGGAGCGAGGAACCGAATATATTAAAAAAAGGCTCGAGCTCGATGCAAAAAAAGCTGTAATCAGCATAAGGGATATAGGTAGTGCTGCTGTCCTTCAAAAAATGGAAATCGGGGCTTTTTTATCTCTATTTTCCCTTGGGAAAATGGCTGAAGCTGCAAGAGAAAAGAAATTACATGATACTGGTTTTAGTATTCTTCACTCCCTCTGTGCAATCGGAAAAGTGGCGGTTGTACAGCAGATGGAGACAGCAGTCAGGATAGCAGTTGCATATTTAGAGGAAATAGTAAATGCCTCATCTCTTCATAAAATGGAAAGAGAAGCTTTAACTGCGACTCTAGCTATAGGGTCCATAGGAGAAAGCACCTTTAGACAGCAAAACATCAGAGTTCCTGAAAACGGAGGACTTTTAATACCTATTTCAACTGTGTTCTCATCCCCACTCCTGGAAAAAGAGGCAATTATTCTTTCGGAAGATTATCCGTGCATTCTCAACTTTCTAGTGCAACAGGGAGATAACATTTTCTCTCCACACACTCCTGCTTTTTCTGACCAAAGACTTACTTCTACAGACTTCAGCGACTTTGAAACACTTATCGTTAAAGCTTCTTATTCTCTAGGGACAATTTTTCTTCAAACCACGGATAAATTTTTAATAAGTCACATGCTCATGACGAAACTGGCTCTGGAGAATTTTAATGGTTTTGAATATGTACACGAAGCAGAGTCTCTTGAATGAGAGGGTAGAGTCTACTTTTTGTCTTGACACATTAATCCCGTTTTTTAGAATTCTTAATTTCTTCCTTACAAAACAGCAATGCTAATAATGTCGTAACTTTATAGAATTAACCATTTCTTCCAACAATTATTGTACCGGGTTTTTGTATCTTTGAATTTAAGCCTTGTAAGGAATGCAGAACGGTACCCATAAGTTACTGTAATAGAACACTAGAGGTCGATTCATTATCTAAATTATTATACAGGAGCAAAATGATGATTACATTAAATGAAGCAGAGGCGTTAAAAACAGGATTGTCTGCGGCTAAAGAAAGGGATGAGATCAAAATTTTCCTGGCTTTAGACTCCCTTACAGGGATAGCCAAGGACTTTCTTTCTGCAAGTGAAGATGCAGATGCTCAGAGAGTCATCCTTTTTATTGAAGATCTCGCAAAGGCAGCCACAGAAGAAGAAATGGAACTCGTTTGCATTAATTCCGTTCTAGCTCTCGGAAAACTTGCAAAAACAGCTGTAGAAGAGGGATACGAAGCTACTCACAACAAGGCCTATATAGCTGTAGGCAGATTGGGAAGAATCGCAGCTGCACATTCGCTTGAAGCAGGCTCAAAAGTTGCAGCCACTACCCTGATGGAAATCTGGAACTTACCCAGACAGCGTCAGAACAAGGAAAAAACGATTGCCTTTTCCCTACTCTTCAAAGAAATCGGAGTGTGTGGTGCCAGACAGGGTTCTGAGGAAATTGTGCTCAATGCAGTAACCTGTTTGGGTGAAATTGGAAAAAAGATCGCAACAGACAATCTTGAACTTGAAACTGTCAGTATTCTTCTCCTATTGGAAGAGACAGGTAAAGCTGCCGCAGAAAAGTATCTTGATGAAGCCCTTAGTTCAATAGCTCTTTCAATAGAAGAAATAGGGAAAATATCTTTAAAGAAAAAACTCCACGATGCTGTATTGCAGAGCCAATGGGCACTTGAAGCTTTAAGAGTTCAGGCTGAAGAGCGATCTATGGCCGTTTCTTCCGTTGTAGCTGAAATGTCTCTTGACAGTTTTAAAGATTTAGAACCTGAATGTGAAGAAAAAAAACCAGAGAAGTTCCAGGAAATAAGGAATCTTCAGAAAAAGATATATTCCACTCTATTATCCAGAAAATCGGTGAATAGTCCAATATTAAAAGAAGACTTTTAAACTGCTTAGCCTGAGATTTTCAAAAGGGAAATATGAAATAATATAAACAGGAATAGCTTTAACGGACCTTCTCGTAGGTTCGGCCAATGGATGAATCAAAATAATAGAGGATTGATGCGAAATATATAATTCTCGAAACTAGGCATAGATTTAGCAAAATATTGATTATAAATAAATATTAATATAATACGGGAGTGAGTATGAAAAAAGAACCTTATACCTTTCAACTGGAGGAATTCATTTCAAAAGAAGACTTCAATAAGGTCAAGAAGTTTTCCCACGATAAAGAGACTCCGTTTTTGATTGTCGACCTGCAGAAGATAGAGAGAAGTTATGATGAGCTAGTCGAGAATATGCCTTTTGCAAAAATCCACTATGCTATAAAGGCAAATCCTATGGATGAAGTTGTGCTTGCCCTTAAAAACAAAGGTTCTAATTTTGATGTTGCATCGGTTTATGAACTTGATCAATTACTCAGGCTTGGAGTTGAACCCGAAAGAATCAGTTACGGTAACACGATCAAGAAAGAAAAGGATATAGCTTATGCATATGAGAAGGGAGTGCGGCTTTTTGTAACCGATTCGGAAAGCGATTTAAAAAAGTTGTCCAGAAAAGCTCCGGGTTCCAGAGTTTTTTTCCGGATTCTGACCGAGAGTGAAGGTGCTGACTGGCCCCTTTCGAGAAAGTTTGGGGCCCATCCTGACCTTATATACCAGCTTATTATAAAAACTCAGAAGCTTGGGCTTGAGCCTTATGGGCTTTCTTTCCACGTTGGTTCCCAGCAGAGAGATATTGGTCAGTGGGACAATGCAATTTCCAAATGCAAATATCTTTTCGAAGCGGCAGCTGAAAAGGGCATCAATCTTAAGATGATTAATCTCGGAGGAGGTTTTCCTGCCAAATACCAGGCACAGGCACATGATCTTGAGACTTATGCAAAGGAAATCCGTCGATTTTTACATGAAGACTTTGGAGATGAGTTCCCCGAAATAATTATCGAACCAGGCCGCTCCATGGTAGGTAATGCCGGTATAATCGTAACTGAAATCGTAATGATCTCCAAGAAGGCTAGATTTAACCAATATAAGTGGGTTTATCTCGACATCGGTAAGTTCGGAGGTTTGATTGAAACTCTTGATGAGAGCATTAAATATCCCATCTTTTGCGACAAGAAGGGCTGTGCTGAGCAAGTAATCCTTGCAGGCCCAACCTGCGACAGCATGGACATCCTATACGAACACGAGAAATATTCTCTACCACATACACTGAAAGAAGGAAACCGGATATACATATTTACTACTGGTGCATACACTCAAAGCTACAGTTGTGTAAGTTTTAATGGCTTTCCTCCACTGCGGTCTTATATTATTTGAGGGATTTGTTTATCCCTCTTTTAAACAGCTTATTAGTCCATAACACTACAAATTTTAAGTTAGTGAATTTTATAAAGTTATCCTTCTACACTCAATGTAATATCTTTTCTCGTTTTCCCTGCCAAGGGAGAATGATTTTCGAGGAAGGACTTTTTTCCTTTTTATTAAAGAAAAAAATTCACTTTTTTCTAAGGATGGTAAAAAGAAGCCAATATTACCTTGTTTTTTCCCGATTTCTTGTACAATCTCAGGATCATGTTCGTATTCAATTGAATAGCCATCAATAACCTCATCAAGGGTTTCCACTTCTAAGTCGTGTACGGGATTATCAAAGACAAGTATTCCGCACTTATCTTTGGTCACGAATCCTATTGAGTGGCCAATAGACAGGGGTTCGGTAGTTGATCTGCAAGCTGGATACTCCAGGGACGGATACTCTAAAATCCTTGCGTTGAACTTTTTAAGTAGCTCCTCAGGCTCAACTCCTTTTACAACTCTATGAATGGGTTCAAAACGAAGTCCTGGATCATGTATGTTTACGAGTTCAACCAGTGCATACCTTGCAGGATGATTGTCAGGCACTGTTCCTTTAATTCTTTCCCAGAAATTCTTTGCTGCAGCAAGGCTGTGGTTTCCGTCGCCAACAAGAAGAAGTCCTAGTTCCTGAATCTTGTCCGAAATTCTTCTGATTTCTTTTTCATCACAGATCTTATAACCTTTGATATGGCCTCCATTTTCCATCAGGTCGAAATCATAAACCTTATTAACAGTATAAACCGGATTATCTATGTTT
This sequence comes from Methanobacteriota archaeon, assembly GCA_030837265.1. The sequence goes on along the minus strand of JAUPKV010000208.1, from coordinate 14,945 downwards.
TTAGGAATAACAGAGAAGTTCGGATCATCATAAAGCACTAAAATATGAGAGAGCTCAAGATCTGCATTTTTTCTAATTCTAACTCTTGCCGGAAGCCTTTCTTTAATGGTTCATTCGGTTGGTCTTATAATAGAATCGGATCCATTGAATTCATATTCTTCCAGATCGACTGCGACAACAAGACCAGTTCTTTCTTTATCTGAAACAGCGCGTTTTACAAGGATAAAACAGGGTCCATGGTCAATAAGATTGTTTTTGCAATTGTGTATCGCTTCATGAATCTCTTTAACTCTTCTTTCCTCTAAAGGAAGATATATTTCCGGGTAAATAAGATTAAGAGTGGAGGGAGAATCTCCAACAAATTCTTCAATCCGTTTCCAATATTCTATATCCTGAGTATGTTGGTCACAAGCAATTACTGCCCACTTCTCCCAATTATCCTTTGGAAGAAGAATATGCGGAACGTATAATACCATAGTCAATTAAGAAATAGAGAAGAAATATAAAGATTTCTGAAGCCACTCTATAGAACTTAGAGTTCTAAGAACAAATTTGCTTATTGACAAAGATAAGTTCAAGGAAACGATATGCAAAAAATTGGTTACTGCCGAAAGTCAGATAACATATGATTTGGTAAATAATGAATACAATCTTATCGTTATTGGGTGTTATGCACCATCCTTATATTCTAAAAAAATTATATTAGAACGATGGTGGAAGTATGGAACTTACTCCTATTCAAAAAGATATCATTATTGCGTTAATCAATTTACAGAGGCAAAAAGAAAGGATAATTAAAGGGGAAGAAATTGCTGATCTCATCCAGCGCAATCCCGGAACCATTCGCAACCAGATGCAGTTATTAAAAGCCCTGGGACTTGTGGAAGGAGTCGCAGGACCAAAAGGAGGATATAAGCCTACAAAATCGGCGTATGAAGCCTTACGTATTCAGCAACTTGAAAACGAATCAGTTGTTCCATTATACAGGAACGGTATAATCGTTAATAATGCTACAGCTGCCGAAATAATTTTTAAGACGGTTAGAGATCTGGATGCCTGTGATGGCGTTGTCCGTATAATAGGAAGTACAAGAGATTTTGTAGTGGGTGATAAATTTCAGGTTGGTCCGACTCCTGTGAATCACCTGATAATCCGTGGAGAAGTTATTGGAAGGGACGATACCACAAACTCGATTCTGTTCATTATCTCCGAAATGATCTCTCTTCCTAAAAAGCATGTTAAACAATACATGAAATATCCCCCTTTACTGGTAAACTTGAATTCCAGTATTCAGGAAGCAACGAGGTTTTTTATCAGAAATAACATTCATGGAGCTCTTGTTGAAGACAAGGGAAAAATAGTAGGGATAATTTCCTACACCGATATTGCTCACACTTTTGCCCATGGAAAACTGAGTGTGAAAGTAAAAGATATCATGACGAAAGAACTTATCACTGTTGACGGGGAAATGCAACTTTATGATGTAGTAAAGCTCTTCAACAAATATAATGTAGGGAGGCTTGTTGTAACAATAGACGGAGTACCTAAAGGAACCCTGTCAAAGACCGATGTCATGAATGAACTTGCGGTTTATTGAGATTAAGCAAAATATAAATTCTCACAGAGAAGATTGAAAATATTAAAAGATAGCTATAAATTAGGTTTGTGTTATCCTTTATACTATGCAAAAACTTCAGGAAACCGCAGAAAAAATCCGGACAATGGAAATCCGAGGTGCAGGTAGAATTGCAAAAGCAGCTGCTGAAGCCATCAGAGATTATACTGCTGACATGGAAGCAGCTTCAATGGAGGAATTCAATGCCCGCATTCAGGAAGCTTCCAGTTTTCTTATAAGTACTCGCCCAACAGCTGTTTCACTTCCGAATGCTGTTAAGCTCGCTTCGAAATATTCATCGGGAAATGTGGAAGAAGCAAGGAAAGAAATCATTGAGAACGCAAACCGCTTCATTGAGCGAGCTGATAAAGCCCTTGGAATCATTGGGAAAATAGGATCGAGGAGGATTCAGGACGGGGATGTGATCATGACCCACTGCAACTCCCTTGCGGCTCTTTCCATAATCACCACGGCATTTGAAAGTGGAAAAAACATTTCGGTAATTGCCACCGAAAGTCGCCCAAAGCGCCAGGGCTTACTAACTATTCGTCATCTTAACAATTTTGGAATTCCCACAACCCTGATAATAGACTCTGCAGTGCGCTACCACATGAAAGAAGTAGATCGAGTCATCGTTGGAGCCGATGCCATTGCATCCAACGGAGCACTGGTAAATAAGATCGGAACTTCCCAACTTGCCCTTGCTGCCAATGAAGCCAGAAAAAGCTTCATGGTAGCTGCCGAAACTTTCAAATTCAGTCCCAGTACAATTCTCGGGAACCCTATCGAAATTGAAGAAAGAAGCACGAATGAAATTCTAGACCCTGTGCTCCTTGCTGATCTTTCTCAGGTAAAGGTAAAAAATCCGGTTTTTGATTTTACCCCTGCCAAATATATCGATATGATAGTAACCGACATCGGAATAATTTCTCCTGCCATGGCATACACAGTTATAAAAGATCACCTGGGCTGGAACTTCGAGGGGATTTGAGAGATACAGTGCATGATTTCAAAAAGAGGTACAAGGTAAAGGGATTTTAAATATTTAGTTATCTCTAATCATCCCTGATCCTGAGTACCCTTGAACACTCCTTTGCAACCTCCGGGTCATGAGTTACAACAAGAATGTTTGCTCTTTTCTGTTTGCAAGTGTCTGACAATAGAGGCCCGCTGCGGTGCCCCTCCGGACAGCTCTGAGGGTTTGTGATTGAGCCGGTCACTCGAGCCCATTCTTCAAGTAAAAGCCTCGCCCTTTCCTTACGCCTGGAAGCTGTTTTTCTGATACTGATGTAAGGTCAATTCCGTCAAGAGCTGAATTTATCCTCTTCTTCTACTGGTTTTTGTATTATTTTCAGCCTCCAGTCCCTTTTTGTCTATGTTTCAAAGCCTTCGTTTGGTGCATTTATCACTTATATTAAAATTTAAGGAGTTAATTACTTCACGTTGATATAGTTAGTCTTTTTCACAGTGTTGCTACCTGCTGCATTCTTTACTTTCAAAGTAACTGTGTATTTACCTGCCTTTGCATATTTATGAATCGGGTTTTGCAATTGTGAGGTAGTTTTGTCTCCAAAGTCCCAGTACCATCTGTATACATCCTTACTCTTATCGGCAAATTTCACATTCAAAGGACGTGTCCCGGAGCTTGGAGATGCAGTAAAAGCAGCTACAGGAAGGTAACTGATAGTGCCCATGTAGATATCTGATTTTCCATTGCTATGATCTACCCATACAATTTTGTTATCGTAGATAGCAGGTTCTTCCTGATCTGATTTTTCAGTAGTATGTATTTGTTGATGGGTTACGAGATCATATGCGTAGATATCCCAGTTCCCATTGCGCTCATCTGTCCATACAATATTATTACCATAGATAACAGGGAATTTGGAATCTGACGGATTTGTTGTTATCTGAGTTTCCTTCTTTTTGGAAAGATCGTACATGTAGATATCCCAGTTATCCCATCCTTTACGACTATCTAACCAAACAATCCTGTTTCCATAGATTTTAGGATTGTATGCACTTCCGCTATGGGAAATCTGTGTTTCCTTCTTAGTGGAAAGATCATACATGTGAATGTCGGCGTTATTGCTAAAATCCCGCCAAACAATTTTATCACCGTAGATTGCGGGCTCGAATGCTTCTCCACTGGTGGTTATCTGAGTTTCCTTCTTTTTGGAAAGATCATAAATGTAGATATCCCGGTTTCCATTGCGTGTATCCTGCCATACTATCCTATTACCATAGATTGAAGCAGGCCATTCAGCTTTTTCGCTGTAGGATATCCGAGTTTCCTTCTTTGTGGAGAGATCATACATGTAGACATCCCAGTTCTCATTGTCGATGTCCGCGTTGCGCTTGTCTAACCACACAATTCTGTTACCATAAATATCAGGTTCGCATGCTGCTTTTCCATGGGTGGTAATCCGAGTTTCTTTCTTAGTGGAAAGGTTTAATGTATATATTGCCCAATCTCCATTTCTATCATCTTGCCACACAATTATATTCCCATACATCTTAGGAACGTCTGCTGTTCCGTGTGTGCTGATCCGGGTTTCAGTTATAGAAGCCGAAGCTGTAGATGAAATGAGAATTAAAAATAAAACTATTGTTACTAGCGCTAAAGATGCTGAGTGCAATTCTCTAATATTTCTCATATCCCTATTCTCCTCTAAAGGAACGTTAACTTTGAAACGCGATCTATATTTTAAAATCTTTTCTTTTAAAATTATATTTGTAAAAATATTAAGGCATTAGATTATTTATCAAAAAGATATAAAAACTCAGGTATGGAAAATTATGCTTCGTTAATGCGGATTTCGATTATTTTTTAAAAAACCGTGACCCCGGTGTCTGCACATAAAAAATAAAAATATTAAAACCCAGTCCAGGTACTTTATGATGAGTAGTATAAGAATATAAATGCAAGTAAACGGATGAAAAGCGCATATTTAAGGAATATTTTCAAGGATTCTATGAAAAACTGTTGCTTAGCGCAGGATAAAAGTAAATATAAACACTATCGAAATTCAGATTCATTGGCGTCGTTTGAAGAAATCAGATTGTCTTAATTCGTATCTAACCTTGCCATTCCACGAGAATTCGTTTATTTTGAGAGGTGCATCATACGGGATATCACAATCAATCCCCACTTTTTGAAAATCATCAAGCTTTGATATTGTGATGTATCGAATATACAAATTGTACATAAATACACATCTTAGCGATATTGTTTTGTTCGCATTTAAGTCCTTCAAGTAGATTGTACCTGTTCCAGTACCTAAACCCCCAGGCACCATTGAACCTTCGTCTGGTGTAAATTCTTCAATTGAAAATTCGTGATCGCTAACAAATGCCAATTATACATCACCTAAAATGAGTTCTTTGCAAAATAATGATCCAATAACCGATGATTTTAAAGACATTTTCACTCTTTTCTAACTTTGAATTCTCTCTTCAGCCTGTTAAGCTGTTCCTGTTTCTTAACCATTTCACCTGTTAAGCTTCCTCAATTCATCCTCATTTGTTATATTGTTTTTGGTGATAAAAATGCAAAGCTATCGTTAACAAACCAGCATAAATTTATAAATAATGCATAAGTCATTCTAGAAAACTTTAACTATTTATATACTATGTTGCTTATTGGACCCCTTAATTTCTATTGGAAGCGAGGTTTTTTAAATTTCTCGAATTATTTATTGATAATTTTAAATGGCTGAGTAATGCTCTGATAAGCTTTCATTTTAGCATCCTTATACACTCTTTAAAGAATTGTGCTCTAAATAACTTTTACAGTTATTAAAGTATAAACTTACTTAAATATTTAATATCAAAGTCTTTTCTTTCGCATTCAAAGAAGAGATTTAGTTCAATCTTCAAAAATCGGAAGCAATTAATATTGAAAATGCATGGGCTAAAAATATCTGTTTTTAGCTCTACAAGATTGAGAGCAACGCTTGATTTCTCAGAGGAAGGGCTTTAAAGTGATTTTTCAAGTCGGTACGTCGAGTTTTACTCTTCGACTTCATTTTCTTCAGGTCCCCAAACCTTAATGCTCTTCACATTCTTAAGGTCATCAAACTTTTCTGTTATTTATATTTCGCATGTAATCCAGGTCCCGCAAGGAATTGGAGATTTTTCGATGATTTTCGCTTCCAGAACTTCGCCAAGCAGGGCAGGATCCCTTGCATCCATTACAAGAGTATCTAGCTTGCACCGTTCTATAATTTTTGCGGCTACGGGGTCTACAGGGGACTTTGAGCCCGCTTTCATCTCGATTTTCATAACGATATTTATGAGTTTTTCCGGAGATATTTTGTCGAATTTTACTGCAGTGGGGTCGCAATGAGGGTCAGAGGAGTAAACTCCGTCAATGGAAGTCGCAATTGTGAGCAGGTCTGCCCGCAGGTACTCTGCCAGGATCGCAGCAACGGCATCAGTGGTCTGGCCGGGGGTGACTCCTCCCATGACTACCACTTTTCCTGCACTTATGGCCTTTGCAGCCTCAAGATAGTTTGTCGGAATTTCCGGGGAAGCATCGGGTCCGAGAGCGGCAATAAGCAGTCGCGCGTTCAGGCGGGTGATCTCGATACCTATGTAGTCACAGGTTACTTCATCAGCCCCCATAGCCCGCGCAGTACCAATATATTGCCTTGCCGATTCTCCTCCCCCGGTTATTACAATTATTGCATGTTTTTTAGAGATGTTTCGGAGGACTTCGGCATATTTTAAAAAACGATCCGGATCAAGGTTTTTTGCGAGAATTGAACCGCCTAATGAGAGTACTATTAGCATTGTGATCTCTACACATTAACAACTTGGATTTTTAAATTTGTCGCTGATATTTTTCCCAAGACACCAAAAATCCCATATAACGAGAAATACTAAAGTTTCTCCGATTAATAGATTAAACCATTATCTTTACTACTTAAGACAGAACCATTTAGGCAGTTTGTTGCCTGAGAAGGTTATTTTTTAACATAGGGTGGTACATGGATCTTACTGATATTCTACGGGCTGTTAAAGAAGGAAAAATGGACCTCAAGACTGCGGAACAGCAGGCTCACGGTCTGGGTTTTGTTTCGTATGCAGGTATTGCCAAACTCGATCCTCACAGGAAAAACAGGACCGGAGTAATTGAGGCTATCCTTGCAGACTGCAAGGAGCCTGAAGACGTGGCTGAGCTAGCCAGAGTGATGGCAGCACAGAGCAGAAGGGCCCTTATTACCCGTGTTTCTCCGGAGCATCTTAAAGTTCTGAGGGCAGTATTTAGCGAAGATAAACTTGAATGGAATAGCAGGGCCCGTACAGTAGTTATTCATGATGGGACTCCTGCCAGGAAAACCGGAGGAGTAGTAGGGGTAATCTCAGCGGGTACGGCAGATATCCCGGCTGCGGAAGAAGCTCGCGTTATTGCCTCAGAAATGGGCTGCGAAACTATTGCCATATATGATGTGGGAGTTGCCGGAATTCACAGGCTCATTCCCGAACTCCAGAAACTGCGAGAAATAAATCCGGGCGCAATTGTCGTTGCAGCCGGAAGGGAGGGTACGCTTCCTACAATTGTTTCCGGACTTGTGGACGTCCCGGTGATAGGGCTTCCGGTGTCAACAGGTTATGGAGCCGGAGGAGGAGGAAAAGCTGCCCTGCTGTCAATGCTGCAGTCCTGTTCTCCTATTGCAGTAGTGAATATTGATGCAGGTTTTGTTGCGGGAGCTTATGCAGCTCGGATTGCAAATATGATTGCAGATGCCGGAAAACGGAGTACGGAAGAGAAATAGAGCTGAAAAAAGTGTAAATGAAGCAGATCTTGAAGAATGTAAACAATTTAAATCTTGAAGAATTGAAAACTTAAAGCAGGAAGGCAACTCATGAAAGCACTTGTATTCAATCCTTTTTCAGGGGCGGCGGGGGATATGATCTTTGGCTGCACTCTCGATCTCGGGGCGGACATAAAAGCAATTAGGGAAATTATAGAAGCTTCCGTCCCTGTATCTATAGATATTAGAGAAGTTATAAAAAAAGGAGTAAAAGCACAGGACGTCAGAATAAACGTGCCTGACAACGAGCCGGTCCGTACCTATCCTGAACTTGTCGATATCATAAAGGCTGCAAAATTGCCTCAGAGGGTAGAGGGAAGTGTTCTTGATATTTTTTTGAAAATGGCGCAAGCCGAAGCTTCAGTACATGGGCAGCCTGACCTTGAAAACCTTCATTTCCATGAAGTAGGGCAGAGTGACGCTCTTGCCGACGTAATCGGTTCTTCGGCGGCTATTCATGCCCTTAATTGCGATTCCGTTTATTGCCTGCCTATCAATGTGGGGAGTGGAACAATCGAATGCGCACATGGAACTCTACCTGTCCCTGCCCCGGCTACCCTTGAACTCCTCAAGAGAGGAAAGCTCTATTTCAGGGGGGGCAGTGAGAAGAAGGAGCTTCTAACTCCGACAGGAGCTGCTATTCTGGCTCATTTTGCAAGTCCGGTGGAGACTTTTCCTCAGGGCAGGGTAATTTCAATAGGCTACGGAGCCGGGGATTCGGAACTAGCCGGACCGAATGTGCTTCAGGGAGTAGTATCAGAGCTTGATTCCTGCCTGGTCCCTGACATGATAGAAATGCTTGAAACTAACGCTGATGATGTGAGCGGAGAGGTATTGGGGAACCTGTTTGAGGAACTCCTCTCTATGGGAGCAAGGGACGTTGCAATTATCCCTGCGACTATGAAAAAAGGCCGTCCGGCGCATATTATTAAAGTAATCGCAAAACCGGAGGACACTGCAAAGCTTGCCCGAAAAATAATTATTGAAACCGGTTCACTTGGGGTAAGGGTTGTCCCTACGAGGCACAGGCTCATAGCTGCCCGAAAAATCGAAATAATTAAATTAGAAGTCAAAGGACAGATCCATGAGACTGCTGTCAAGATCGCCAGAGACTCAGAGGGTGCTTTGCTTAATATTTCCGCTGAGTTTGAGGACTGTAAGGAAATTGCAAGGGCTTGTGACGTTCCTGTAAAGGAGGTTATGAGAAAAGCAGAGGAGACTGCAAGAAAACTATTTCCCTAAGATTCAGAAATGTGGTCTAAAAAGTAATAGAAGAAAGTAAAGTCCAAATCTAAGCCCTTTACTCTCTTCAATTAATTATTTCTTTTATTTATTTTCCTTTAAAATTCAGAGCTTGCCCATTGAATGTAAGAGTTCTGCGTTAAGGACGCTTGCTCCTGCAGCTCCGCGGATGGTGTTATGTCCCATTGCGATGTAGCGGATTCCTTCTCTTATGCGGCCTACTGAGACACTCATGCCTTTTCCCATATTGCGGTCAAGCCGAGGCTGAGGTCTGTCGATTTCATCTCTTACGATGAGGGCTTTTTTGGGTTCGGAGGGGAGTTCTCCTAACTTTGGATCGAATTTCAGGAAAACTTCCTTTACTTCTTCAGGTGTTGGTTTATCCCTCATCCCGGCCCAAATGGCTTCTGTGTGCCCGTCAATTACGGGAACTCTGTTGCAGGACGCACTCACTCTTATATCTGCAGGTACAATTTCCGAGCCGGAGAACTCCCCAAGGAGTTTTAAGGTCTCAGTTTCCATCTTTATTTCTTCGCTGCCGATATAAGGAATTACGTTATCATAAATCGCCATTGCGGCAACCCCTGAAAAACCAGCCCCTGATATTGCTTGCATTGTAGCTACCTGTACAGTTTCGAGCCCGAACTGCATGAGGGGCTTTAAGGTAAGGGTCATGATGATAGTTGAGCAATTGGGGTTTGTGATGATATATCCGTCCCATCCCCGTGTGTCCTGCTGGACTTCAATAAGTCCTAGATGCTCGGGATTTACCTCGGGGATCACCAGGGGTATATCTTTTTCCATCCTGAACGACGATGCATTGCTTGCTACTGCAAATCCGGCTTTTGCAAACTCAGGCTCAATTGTGAGAGCAAGGTCTGCAGGAAGTGCCGAGAAAACGACATCTGCATCGACGGTTTTTGGGTCTACAGGGACAACTTTAATATCCTCAACGCTTTCCGGCATAGCTGTATCCAGTCGCCAGCCCGCCGCTTCTTTGTATGTTTTGCCAGCGCTTCTCTCCGATGCGGCAAGAGATGTAATTTCAAACCATGGATGATTTGCCAATGCTTCTACGAATCTCTGCCCGACAGCGCCTGTTGCGCCTAAAATACCCGCTTTAATTGCTACCATCTAAAAAGCTCCCTCCGACGAGAGAAGAAATAATAAATGAGAGAAAAAGAAAAAATGGAATAAAAAATTATTCCAAATGGTTGTTGTTTTATTCTTCTACTTTAATTGCCTGGCTCGGGCATGCTTCTTCGCATGCACCGCATTCTACACATTCGTCATTGTCGATTACTGCGATTCCCTTCTCTTCATCAAGGGTAATTGCTTCAGAGGGACATTCATCGACGCAAGTTCCACATCCGGAACATTCATCTGCATTAACTGTAGCTGGCATATTTTTCACTCTCCTATTTTTGTTCGATATGACCAGGAAATTAGATGTGTCGTTTTTGAAACTTCCATAGAATATCGATAGTTTGGTCATACGCCATTGATCCGATAAACATAAAAACTTATCGCTTTTTAGCAGCAGGCATCTCAAAAAATCAGAATGGAGTCAAGGCACAGACTCCTAAAAACAATATTTTTAATGATATATAAAGAGGGGAAAATAGAAAATATACATTCAACACACAGAATCATGCAGAGCAATTCCGTCATTCGTAAGCCGGTAGATCCCGTCTTCGAATTTCAGCATTCCTTCTTTTAACAGGAAATCCATATTGAACTTAAATAAGAACTCACTTAATCCTGATTCTTCCTTTAATGTTTTTTCATCCTTTCCAAAGACTCCAACAATCCTGAGAAGTTTTCTTCTTGCAGGATTTATAGAAACCTTTTCCATCATTATGTGCTCCATTTTGACAAGTTCGCCGTCAGTCGGTTCTCCTTTTTTTTCAAAATAAGCATCAACTTCGTCTATATTCTCTTTCATACCAGAACACCATTTATTACTTGAAGATCGAAAATGGATCCTTTCAAAAGTTCCGAAAAGACTAAATGTAATTATTGCTCCTCTATCTTAAGTTGTACGTTTTAATCTCTTTAAATACAGGTAAATTTTCACTTTTGGAATTTGATCTTTTTTATGTTCATCCTGATGTTTTGACTCGTGCCCACATCTGGAGATTCTTTCACAAAAGTAATCCCTGATGCCTTTAGTTTTTCTTCAAGAACTCTTTCAATGATCTCTATAAGTCTGCTTTCAGGTACATTTGTAATTGCGGCAAGCAAACGAAGCTCGGTCTTTTCATTTTTTCTATCCAGGAATTCTACCTGAGGAAGTTCTTTAGAAGAAGTTACACTACCCTTTATTGTAATCTCATGAAATTTCAGGGAAAGCTTCAAGTGCCCTATAAAAGCAGGGTTAATCTCCCCTATATTGTTTCTAATAGCTTGAAGGCAATCCTGTACAAATTCCATACCTCTTTCAGGATAAAAGGACTTCAATGTAAGGTTATAGAGAACAGAGAAAGTGGAGACCTTAGAAAGCTCGATTGAGTTTTTCATTTCTTCTGGAGATTTCTTAAGCCCTGGAACTCCTAGAAGAGAAAAAAGATTCTCAAATTGCTGGTCTTCGATTTTTGCCGAGAATTTCAGGATCTTTGCTTCAGGGTTAATCTCAAGAAGCATTTCCTCAGTGGAAAGAACCTTTTCATTGGAGGCAATATCTATCTTGTTTATGCAGAGGATTTCAGCTTCCCTTATCTGGGTTTCGATAAAAACTGGAATTTCCTTTGTTTCAGCGCCGAAACGACAGGGATCTACAAGGGTTGCTACTGGAGAAAAGGAGAGCTCTGAAATTCCCATAGTCTCGATCTCTTCCCTGATCTGACCTGGAAAGGCTATTCCTGTAGGTTCGATTATAACAATCTCAGGCTTGAATTCTTCCTCAAGAATCTGAAGGGTGTACTGCATACTAATTCTGAGAGTACAGCAGATGCAACCACTGGTAAGCTCCTTTGTAACAATATCCGAACCTGTTAGAATGTCACCATCAAGTCCGATTTCCCCGATTTCATTAACAATTATTGCGATCCTTTTTCCTGCTTTTAGGAGTCGTTTGCTAATTTTCAATATGGCAGTGGTTTTCCCGCTTCCGAGAAAACCCCCTATTATCATTATCTTCATTTTTCTCTTCCCGTTTTTATTGTTTCTCTTAAGGGGTCCCTCAATAATATACACTTACTATTATATAAAATTGGCAACCTTTCTTGAAACCGAGTTCTGCCAGTCGAGTTGCAGTTCAACAATTCTTTTCCATCCCCGTTCCTCTTCGGGACAAAAATATTTATGATTTTTAATAGTGAGTGGATTTTTTTAGTAATGAGTGCAAAATAGGCTTGAAGATAAGTATATTGACAAAAAAGAGATTTTATGTAGTTTTATTGTAAGAAAAAACTCACGTTCTCATCCCACCTGGAAGTTCCGAATGGCATTAATAAATACTTTATTTTGTCTGGGAAGAAATACTGAGGTACTGGACTTGCGGTTGGGAGTTTGGTGTGCTTAATTCCCTATTCTCGCTTTGTCCCTTTACTGTGGAGTAGATATGTACTAGTGGGGTGTTTAAGGGATGAGAACGTAATTTATAATATGAGCTTATATTATATATTATTTTATACAGTTAATGTTCTTTCATCGCTTTAGTATTATAGCATTAATAGAAAGCTTATTAGCATTGATCGGAAGCTGATTCGCATTGATCGGAAGCTGAATAGAATTAATATAAAGTTGATCTCTTCCCGGTATTAAATACTATATGCTTTCCAGAGAGGAAAATCAGATAAATTCTACAGATCAAATTAATTCTGTATTAACTCGATGTAGTAATTTCCGTTACTTTTCCATCTTTATCAACCATTCTCATCTTTCCGTCTTTCATGCTAACTTCTGACACCTTTTTCCCGGATACGTCATAGGCATTCCACAGGGTGACTTTATTGTCCTGGGACCAGAAATATTCTAATTTAGCGTAATCATTATCCTTAGTGTTTGACTCGTAAACGGCTTTGCACATGGGTACTCCATCAACAGTTTCGATTCCTGTGATCTTCATGTTAGCCGTCTCACCCGTCTGAGGGTTTACAGTACTCCAGGAAGAACCTACCTGACACCAGTCATCTGAGTTCCCTGTTGATACAATATTTGTTTCGGTTTTTGCGCCTGAACTGTCGGTGGATTCAATTTTCATTTTTGTTTCTTTCCCTGAGTCTGAAGAGGAGCTTTCTGAGCCTCCTGTAGTTTTATCTGTAGAAGCATTCAAATTACTGTTTTGAGTGACACCTTCAGTGACATTTTCTTTGCTTTTTTCTACAGTACCTTGTGTGGTATTTCCATTTCCTTTTTCACTGCACCCGGAAGAAACAGCAAAAATTGTACAGGACAGGACTATTGCCAAAATTAACCACTTTTTCAACAAAGTATATATTCCTCCCTATTAATTTTAATTTCAATTGTCTTTTATTTATTTATACATGCTGTTTTAGTTTGTAGGGAGAAAGTATACCTTTTTTTGAGAAGAAGAATTAATATAGATCTCAGTATGATCAAAGGAAAAAAACGGAACTCCAAAGAACAATAAATAGCTTGAGATATTTGCATGCAAAATGAGAAGATTACGCCGGAATTGAAAGCTTTCCTCATTTCAATAGGTTCGGTTTCCATAGATTTTTCCCAGGTTCCACGGGTTCGAGGTTCTACAGCAGGTCCCGGGGCCGGAACAGGCTCAGTATTTTTCAGGTCAGGAGATACACGGGTAAGACTGAGTATAAATAAGATCTCTCCACTCTCCATGCGGGAGGTTGAAGGGGGGGAAAATGTTGCGCTTTTCTATCAAGGTAGAGAAATCTCTCGAGGAAAACTTGAGCCTGCTCTTGCTCACTGTCCTGAACAGGCGTTCATAACATTATGTGAAAAATGCATATTTGACTGTAAATACTGCCCGGTGCCCAAATTGCAGGGGCATGTTAAAAGTGAGGAGGAGGTCTTGAGTATTGTAGATGAGGTTTTAAATGCAGGAAATCTAAAAGCCATATCCCTTACTTCAGGTGTTGAAACCTCAGTGGATGGCGAAGTGGAACGTGTGCTTAAACTGCTTCCTGCTCTCAGAAAGTATGATGTTCCCATTGGAGTTTCAGTGTACCCTACAGAAGGCTGTTCCAGAAAATTCTATGAGGCTGGCGTTTCCGAAGTAAAATACAATGTTGAGACTATGGATCACGAAATATTCAGAAAAGTTTGCGGAGACCTTTCCCTCGATGATATTCTGGACAGGCTCGAAGAAGCTGTTAATATTTTCGGAAAAAATAGAGTATTCAGCAACTTTATAATAGGGCTTGGGGAAAGTGATTCTTCTGTCGCCCAGGGGGTTGAGACACTTGCAAAGATGGGAATTATCCCTATCTTGCGGCCTGTAAACCCTCACCCTCTCAGAATTGGAGACTGCTTTACCGAACGCCCTTCCCCTGAGAGAATCTTAAGACTTGCAAACATTGAAGCCGAAATACTCAAAAAATATCAGCTTAATCCAGGACTTGCAAAGACGATGTGCCTGAAATGTACTGGGTGTGACCTTGTTCCATTTGTTGACATATAAAATTAGTTAAGTAATCAAAATTTTTTACTTTCATATTTTTATTTTCCGCTTACGGATCAATGAAACCTCAGTATTTCCACTGGAATCTATGAGGGCACAACTTCTTGACCATGAAATATATATGTAAAATAAAAGAGGTCCCGAAGTATTTTTGTGAAATGTATACATATTTAGGTATAAAAATTTATACTATGAAATGTTAGACTTTAGATTATTTTTCATTATGATTTTAAAACAAATGTTTCAATAAAACAGAACCCCTTTATTTCCACTGCAACACCCAGGTAAAATTTTTTGTATGTACTATGATGAAATAGAAGCTTTCACTTCTATTTCAATTTTCGAAGAATGTTTTAAACTCAAGATAAGGAATCCAGACTTGCCAACTTATTTCCTCATGTTTGATACTTCTTCCGCACTTATGCCCTCATGGACTACTTTTGAGATTTTCCTCACTAGTTCGGTAGGGTCTTCTGCCTGAAAGACATTTCTTCCAATAGCAACGCCTCGCCCACCGGATTTAATGGAAGATTCTATCATTTCCAGTAACTCATATTCCGATTCCACTTTTGGACCACCTGCAATTATTACAGGTATAGGGCATCCGTCAATTACTTCTTTGAAAGTCTCAGGGCTACCAGTGTAATTTGTCTTAATTATG
>JAUPKV010000207.1 GCA_030837265.1 Methanobacteriota archaeon | reverse complement strand
TGGGGGCACTTAAAACGTAAACTTACTAACGAAAAGGCACTTTGATTAGGACCAAAAAATGGAAGACCAATAAATGGAAGACCAATAAATGGAAGACCAAAAAATGGAAGACCAATAAATGGAAAGAGATTAACAATTAAGGAGATAGAGAATGAGAATTTTAAAAGCAATTTCGAGTGTATTACTGGTGCTTACGACAATCAGTGCTATTCCTTCTCTCGCCTTCGCCGCAGAAAATGGTTTTGCATCCAATCACGGGGGATTTTTTGAAGGGGATTTTTCCACTGCAAAAGCAAAAACACTTGATTTTCTAAATAATGAGATTGCCAGACTCCAGGGTATCTCTGCCAATGTGTCAGCTGCGAATAATATGAGTGAATTACAGGCAGCACTGGGCAGAGAAAAGATGCGGCCTGGATTTCACGGCAGGAACTGTGGCTTTACCGGTTGTGGATTTGACATAGGTGGCGGGTTCGGGCTCAGTGAAATTGAGAATGCAAATGACACGACATTCCCGACTGTTAAATCTAATATGGTTAACTCTCTACAAAACATGACTGAAAAGCTTCAGGACCAGGAGAATAAAGCAGTAGCTAAAAACAACACTGAAAGAGCGGAACAGCTTGCTGATAAGATTACTTTGATTCAAAATTTTACAACTCAGATAAGCCAGACAACAGATGCGGCGGGACTGCAAACTGTAACTCTGACATTTATGAAAAGTCAGTTTGATGAGGCAATCGATAAGCAGATTTTACAGCTCCAGAACAGGGAAAACAATACTAATGATGCAAATGTGACGGCTAAGGTAAATACCAGGATAGCTGACCTAAAAACGTTGGAAACAAACATCGATAGTGCTAAGTCCTTAAATGACTTGAAAACGGCCCTGGCTTCTTCCAATATGATGGTCTCACTAATTGATCATCCAGTGAAAAAATGTGGATTCAGCGGGCATGGAAGATTCGGTTGCATGAGGAAGTGAGACTTTTTTATTCTTACAGAACTGTTGAGGATGCATCATCCTCTACCCTTTTTATTTAGTCCGTATTCAGTATCTGCTTATAACATTTAAGATTTCGGCTCTTCGTTTTATTGTGTTGATATACTCATGAAAACTAAAGCGGTTGAATTGAAAAATTACCTTACTCATAGAGAATGGCGAAGAGCTAAAAAACTGGAATTACTACGGAAACTCCTATTGCTTATCTGTTTTGCCTATGTGTTTCAGGCTCTTTCCTTCTATTTTTATCCCTTTTTTATGCATAATTTATCTCCATGGCTTATTTTGGAAAAAAACCCGTTTTCATAAAAGTTATGAAAGGGATTGTACCCTTTCATTTCTTACTCGTATCTCAAAGCATCCACAGGTTTCAGTTTAGAAGCCCTGTAAGCCGGGACTACTCCTGATATAACCCCTATAATCACAGCAAGAGCTAGTCCCGAGAACATCAGGCTGGGAGATAGAGACATGCTACTCCCGCTTCCTCCTCTCATCATTGTAACTCCGATCATCGGGAACAAAGCTGAAAGCAGAGCTCCCAGCATTACTCCGAAGATACCGCCAACAAGGCCTACCATTGCGGAATTAAAGAGGAAAATCATTAAGATATCCTTATTCTTGGCCCCTATAGCTTTCATAGTCCCGATTTCTTTAGTTTTTTCAAGGACAGATGTAAACATAGTGTTTGCAATTCCCACAGCTCCTACAAGCAGCGATACCGCAGCAATTGCGCCCAAAAAAAGAGACATTGAAGTGACCATACTGGTAACGGCACTGGCCATTGACGCAGTGGTGGATACGGTAAAGTCCTGGTCGCTTGGTTTATTGTCATGCCGGGAGATCAGGAGCTTTTTTACTATTGCTGTGTTTGCTGCATCAACTACCTCAGGACTCTGAGCTTCAACTTGAATGGAATCATATACATCTTTTTTCGCATCCGTAATCACATTTACTGCAGCGTTTATAGGCATGTATATTTGATTGTCTCCCCCTCCTCCTTCTGAGGACAAAATTCCCACAACTCTTACGGATTTCCCCCCAAAATTCATAATCTGGTTAATTCCAACTTCTTTTTCGAATATCCCGGTGGAAACTCCGCTTCCGATAACTGCAACGTAATTATCTGCCGGTTCGAGTAATCTCCCTGAACCCAGAGTAACACTATTCATGTACTTCCAAACTTGCGGATCTACTCCGGTTGCGGAAAGAGAGGCACTCTCTGTACCGTAGCTTACGTTCACTCTGCCGGAAATCTGACCGGTGATATATTTTATTTCAGGTATACCGCGAAGAGCATCAATATCTTTGTCTGTCAACTCAACATTAGTTGTGGTAGTTCTTGGTCCGAATCTTCCAAATCCCTCTGACGCACGCGAGTATCCGGGAGTTATAGTGATATGTGCCAGGTCTAAAGTGGAAAGCCTACTCTGCACGCTTGCTTGCATAGCATCTCCGAGAGAGACTATCCCGACCACTGCACCTACTCCTATAACGATTCCAATGATGGTAAGCCAGCTTCGGAGTTTGCTGTGTACGAGCATGTTCAGGGCCAATTTCACGTAAGTAGTGTTTCTAATTGAGAATACCTCCTGCTATCACTATTCTTTCGCAATACTTCTGAAACTATTTATCGGGTCAATCTTTGCTATTTCTTCAACCCTTAGTTTGTTTAGCCGGGGTATTCAGGAAACTCTGTTTTCGGGTTTTCTCGCTCCCTGTTTTCGTTTGCGGTACAGGTATATTCCGGCTCCTGCAATTACTATCAATGCAACATAGGGCAGGAAAGAATACAGGCCACTGCTGCTGTTGCCACGCTGCCTTGAAACAGTTCTGGTGGCAACTCCTGAAGTCGGTATTGCTACCTCTTTGTTAACTGTTAATCTTTCTCCTTTCGCGTCAGTATATTCTATCTGAACTTTTAACGGATTTGAATTCATCGAAGTTGAGCTTGCATTGTATCCGGAAGCTCCACCTGCAAATTCGCTGTTTGATCCTGCTCCTGAATATTGTCCGGAGGCGTTTTGCGAACTCGTTACATTAAAAGAAGCAATTGTATAGTCTCCTTTCTCAAGATTACCCACAATTGTAGAAGAGCTTCCTCCTACCCTATAACCTCTCTGTTCCGGAATCGATACTTTTACAGCATAAGCCATGTTGTTGCCCACGTTTGCAACTGAAAGAGAAATTTCTCCTTGACTGCTCTCCGAGTATGAGACATCAAAGTCGGTAGATCCACCTACAAAAAGTCCTGCTGTGGTTTCAATGCTTTTTGTTTTGGATTCATAGTCTTCAAAAGTAAGGTTTACATTAATCGTATACAGCCCCGGATCGGCGTTCACGTCTGCCATTACAGAGTAATCGACCGTCACTGATTGATTCGGTGCGAGATACTTTATATATTTGGTGTTATCCGAGTATACCGGAAGGATTACACCTTTGGAATCCTTCCAGGATACAACCATATTTTTCAGAGGGGAGTTTCCGGTGTTCGTTATCACAAATTCGAGTGGTTCTTCTTTTCCCAGGTCAATATCCGCCTTGTTTATCGTCACAATCTGCGCATACTCCTTACCTCTCACATCTATCTGAATTGTTTTAGTAGTGGTAATTGTATTCGAAGACGACCCATCCTCCGAGGCTGTAGTGGTAACATATAAATCATAAGTGCCTTCGGCAGCGTTCGGATCTGTCATGAGTTTAAATTTGAGGACGCCTGCATCCTTATTATCTTGTCGCGCATTCAAATAAGGGATACTCTGTTGAAGAGATTCTCCGGATATCTGGCTGAATGGGTAGAAACTTGAAGACCCCATTTTAGGTCCTATTGAAACGATAATATTTTTAAGATCATTACTTCCTATATTTTGTACGCTGAGAGTAAGTTCAACCGGCTCTCCTGGGCGGGCAGCGTCCGGATTCTGATTAGTCAGGTTTACCTGCACTGCTGAAGAATCAATTAAGCCGCTTGCGCTGCTTCCAGTACTGGAACTAACCGCACCGAGTGCTGTTCCGATCCCGGTGCACATAAATAATGTTACTAAAAGAAAAAGTGATAAAAAAGATAATTTATTCATTTTATTCCTCCAGGGCGTTTTTCTCTTGTTTTTCGATTTTCTCTATCTCTCCATCTTTAAGGTACACGATCCTTGTTGCGTATTTTACAATTTCGAGGTCATGAGTAACTATAATAATTGTCTTTCCTTCTCTTTCATGTAGCTTATCCAGAAATTCCAGGATATAACCCCCGGTTTTGCTATCCAGATTTCCAGTAGGCTCGTCTGCAAGGATTATCGGTGGATTTACTGCAAGAGAACGGGCAATTGCAACTCTCTGTCTCTGTCCTCCTGAGAGTTGGGAAGGCAGGTTTTGTTTTTTGTCTGAAAGTCCAACTATTTCTAGTAAATAATCAGCCTTTTCACGGGCTTTTTGAGCATCTTCTTCCTGGAATTCCATTGGAAGGAGCACATTTTCCTGTGTGCTTAGAGTGGGAATTAGATTGAAACTTTGAAAAATGAAACCTATCATCTGTCCCCGGATCCTGGCAAGTTCCGACTCTTCAAGCCCTGAGATATCGTTAGAATTAAGAAAAATTGCGCCTTTTGAGGGAAGGTCAAGGCAGCCGATGAGGTTCATCAGCGTACTTTTGCCACTCCCGCTCGGGCCAAGAACAACAAGGAATTCTCCTTCGTAAATCTCGAGTTTTATCCCCTTGAGTGCTGCAAATTCCATTTCGCCCATCTGGTAAATTTTCCAAACATCATTTAACTTGATGAGGGGTTCATCTCCATTCTGAAGGATCTTTCTTTTCCCTGAACTCAGATCGTTGACTGAATTAAGAAATGGATTATCCTTTGAATTAGCTCCCACCTTATCTTCCTCGGGACTATTTCCAGAGCCATCAGAGAGTTTTGCAGCTCTTTCGAGAGAATTCATCATTTTTGAAGGATTTAACTTAGTTTTGAATGTAGCTATGAATTCAGTTAGTGACATAATAACCTCTATATGAGCGCTGTTGAGATGATCTCTCAGATGATAGAAAATAAATTTTCAAGGTGATAGTAAATACATAACTTATTAAATTTAAAAGCAATGCCTTTGTGTACCCTTGACCTGACATCTAGTCCATTTAGGTTGAATATGGTCTTATACATATATGAGGTAAAGGCACCTGCTATAAGCACTGTGTATTATTTTTCTCGAGTGTGACTTTTTTTGACTGCTCCTATCTCTTCTCCTCGCAACGGAAATGTTTGTTTTTTTATAGTAAAGTCCATTCGAGGTCATTATTTTTGTATTGAAATTCCTGTCGATATAAATCAGGACTTATTTTTTATGTTCAGATATTTCGTATCTTAGACTGTTTTTGTGAGGACATTAACTATCATTTACTAAAGAAGGATTGAAGCAGTCATCCTCATACTTGGCGTTTAATAATAAAAGCATACTTAGCAAAAACACGGATGTAGATATTGATTTTTTAATGAAGCTTTTCTTTGAAGTATTTATTTGATTTATCCTTTAATTGCTTTTTAATTTATTAGAGGAATCTTAATAAAGTGTTATTCTCTCTAATTTTTACCAAAGAGACTAACATTCCCTTTTGAGCAATCTTTTATATTGAGACTTTAGTTAAATAGAAACTAATTTTGTGTTGAATAATCTTTATGGCCATATTTTAAACTTTATTTTTTAATTTAAGGATTAATAAAAGCTAAAATTTAAAATAAATCATTTTTACTTCTTTTATTTTGCAAGTATCCTTATATTTTCTCCTGGTTATTGAGGAATAGTCTGTAACCTGGAAAAACTGTGTGACTGAGAATACAGTCAGTTAAAAGAATTCTATTTCACAAAAAATAATTCAATTGC
>JAUPKV010000206.1 GCA_030837265.1 Methanobacteriota archaeon | reverse complement strand
CAACAAGAGCTAAAGAACCTGAGCCTACAGATTCTGAATTTATTTTGAATCAGACATTATCGAATTTAGAGTTATATATTAGACAGAATAATGCTTCGGTCTCCCATGATCCTTTGCCTGAAGTGATAGCAGATAGTACCCAGTTGGCTCAAGTATTTCAAAATCTAATAATCAACGGAATAAAATTCAATAGTGGGGCAAGACCTAGAATTCATATTTCTTCAGAGAGAAAAGCAAAAGAATGGATATTTTCAGTAAAAGATAACGGAATTGGTATTGATCCACAATATGCGGAGAAAATCTTTGAGGTTTTTAAAAGGTTACATAACAAGGAAAAATATCCCGGTACAGGAATAGGACTTGCGATTTGTAAGAAAATTATAGAGCGTCATGGCGGGCGTATATGGGTAGAATCTGAATTGGGTAAAGGTTCAATCTTTTATTTCACTTTACCAATAAATCCAAGAGAATTATCAAAAGCTGACTTACATAATCCAACATAAAAATGGTGAGAGTGTAACACAATCTTAAAGACAAGCTTATTCTAGTAACAATAGATTTTATCACTACCTTTACTAAGAATCAATATTTGTGCCCACGGTAAACTGCACCGACAAAAGATCTAACTTTTTATACTACAACTTAATTAAAAATTAATCATGAGCTAATAAGTACAAAATTATAATATTAATATCAACAATCAACATTTAATAAAAAAGTTTTCAAAATAGTATCTCTTTATTTTATTAACTAAAAGTTTGAAATATTAATAATCATGGGTAAATATTTTTCCTTAATGATGATTATTAAAAATTTATATAATTATAAATTGTCACTGATTGGTTAAATTACTCACATCTTGTTGAAGTAATGACCACATTAAATTAATACTGGTTTCTTAACCATTTTTCTTTACATGTTATATCCTTTGAATACAATTCATAATTGTGCATTAAATATAAACATGAGTGACAGACTAAATGAGTGGTAACGGCATAAGTATGTGTGAAAAGCTTCCCGACGATAGCGAAAATAGAGGACATGTTCCAAACAATGTCTAAGAACAAGGCATGGAACCAAATTAGAGGGGATTTGGTTAAATGGAACATGACCTCCTAGGTTTTTCCTTTAATCTTTATGAATTACTACTATGTTTTTTCGTGTCTGGATTCACGTTTCTAATATTAATGATCTGTGGAACCGAAAGTATGGTGAAAAATATTAAAATCTTGCTTATCGAGGACAATCTGGGAGATGTATATCTAATTGAAGAATATCTGGAAGAATTTGCTACTTTTTCATATGAAATGAGTCATGTAGGAACACTTAATGAAGCTTTTTCAGTTCTTAATAAGCAACTTTTTGATGTAATATTGCTAGACCTAGAATTGCCGGATAGCTACGGCATCAACACTTTTCTTAGCATTCACAATACGGGTTTAGAAATTCCGATCATTATCTTAACTGGACTTAACGATGAGAAGGTCGGGGATTTTGCTCTAAAAGAAGGTGCTTATGAATTTTTGGTTAAGGGGCAAATAGGATGTGGATTAATTGAGCACATTAGACAATGTTCCATAGACTTATGAAGAGCTTGAAATCTTGTAAGGGAGAAATATCATGCTCTTTTTATTAAACCTGTTTTAAGCATATCAGAGGATCATAATAGCACCAGCTGATATTGTAGAATATTATATAACACTTTCTTCAACGTTTTTAATTCGAAAACATGGTAGATTTCCTTTAATGGAGTATAAACCAGGCAGGAATGGAGATGAAAATGCAACACCTTGGGATGCCTTACAGAGAATCGAAATTATTAAATATTTTGTATCCAAAATAAAGCCATAATATAGCGATTTACTTCAAAAATATTCTTAAACTATATTCTTAAAAAGATTGGAAAATAAAACGACGATTAATGGTTGTTAATTTCTTCTTCCCGCACTGGATAATCGAGAAATTTCTATATAATCTAAAGAAAGGAAGTTCTTTAAATGACGATTATAGGCAAACCGGTAGAAATTCTTTTAGTGGAAGATAATGCAGGAGATGTTGGATTAATAGAGGAAGTCTTCGAAGAGACGAAGATAAGATATAATCTTCATGTGGCAGAAGACGGGGAAGAGGCGATTCTCTTTTTGTATGGTGAAGGGAAATTTTTAGGTTCTCCACTTCCGGATATAGTTTTACTTGATTTAAATTTGCCAAAAAAGGATGGACGTGAAGTTCTCAAAGAAATAAAGGAAAACGAAACACTTAAAAAAATACCTGTAGTCATATTAACAACTTCCCAGGCTGAAAAAGACATACTGAGAGCTTACGAGCTTCATGCCAATGCTTATATCAATAAACCACTTGACTTTGACCAATTCATTGATGTCGTTAAATCAATTGCAAACTTCTGGCTAGGAATTGTTAGATTACCTGTTACATCTAGGAATTGTTAGATTACCTGTTACATAAGACTAAAAGCTTATCCTTCGACAATCTTCAAATTTATCCTTGTAGGAATCGTCCTATTAATGACATCATCAAGTTAAATATTATTTAGATCCTATATGAAAAGTAGACTAATCGCATTCAAGCTAATGTACTGTAAAACAAAACGAAAAGTCAGATACAACTACGAGAAAATGAAGGAAAAATAAGAATTATGCTTCCATGCTTATTTCCGTATGCAATGTTTAAAGCAGCAGGACTTTTCAAATAGGCTCTTTATAAACTAATTTTCTACAACACTGAAATAGTCTAGTCACTTGATTATTGAAAGTGAAATGTTATTTAAAATATGGAGCCTGAAAGGAATGACTGAGAAAAAGAAACGATTTCCGGCAACTAACAATACAAGTGATCATCTACTTGAAATAGATAAACTGGAGCTTGGTGATCTCTTAGATGTCCAGGTGCTTCAGTCTCTTATGGATACTTTTTATGAGCTTGCTCACATCCCTATTGGCGTAATAGATATCAAAGGCAATATTCTAGTCTCTGTCGGATGGCAGGATATCTGTACAAAATTCCACAGAATTCACCCTGAAGCCTGCAAGCACTGTATTGAAAGCGACACAATACTATCCGCCGACGTCCTCTCTGGAGAGTTTAAATTATACAAGTGCAAGAACAATATGTGGGACATAGCTACTCCCATCAATGTGGGCGACAAACATTTCGGTAATATCTTTTCAGGTCAGTTCTTTTTTGATGATGAACCTATTGACTATGAGCTTTTTCGAACACAGGCTAGAAAATACGGCTTCAACGAAGAAGAATACATAGCAGCGCTTGAAAAGGTACCTCATTTGAGCAGGGAGACAGTGAACACAGGTATGACCTTTCTCATGAAGTTTGCTAATATGATCTCCCAGCTAAGTTACAGCAATATCAAACTTGCTCAGTCACTGGGTGAACAAAATATCCTGGTGGAATCTTTAAGTCAGGCTTATGAGAACCTTCAGGTGCAATCGGAAGAGTTGCAGGCACAGTCTGAAGAACTTCAGGTGCAATCCGATGAGATCCAAGCACAAAATGAAAAGTTACAGACTCAATCAGAAGAACTTCACGAAGCATATGAGGCTCTGCTAGAGAGTGAAGACAAGTTCCGAGCATTAATCAAGAACTTAGAATCTGGAGTTGCACTTATCGATGAAACAGGTAAGTTTGCGGTGGTCAATCCGTCATTTATGCGGATGTTCGGCTTGGATAACGAACTCGACATTTTAAACGTTAATAGTCAAGACTGGAGCCAATGGGAAGTTTATGAAGAGGATGGTAAACTGTTGCATGTCGATAAACATCCTGTTCGTAAAGCGACAATGACCGGTAGGCCTGTGAAAGACCAGCTCGTTATCGTACATAATCCAGGGGCAAAAGAGCTCACCTGGATGCTAATAAGTGCCGAGCCGATTTTGAAAGAAGACGGCGACATTTACAGGGTAATCTGCACTTACCATGATATTACCGAGCGAAAGAAAGTAGAAAAGGCGCTACGGGAGAGCGAGAAACGCTTTAGGCTCCTGAGCCAAGCTAATGCCCTTCTCCTTTCGAGCAAAAACCCTGAGAAAACGATTCAGACCATAGCCGAAAAAGTGATGCAATACCTGGATTGTGATGTATTCTTTAATTACGTATTCGACAAGATTCAAGATAAGCTCCTTCTAAACTCTTATGCCGGGATAAATGCAGAGACAGCTAAAGGGATAGAACAGCTTGAGAAAGGATCAGCCATTTGTGGCTGTGTGGCTCTTGACGGCTGCCGTATCGTCTCAGAGGATGTGCAGCAAAACGGGGACATGCGGGCTGAACTCGTGCGTTCTATGGGTGTCCAAGCATATGCCTGCCAGCCTCTTCGAATTGGGGAGAAGACAATAGGCACACTTTCTTTTGGCACGAAGAGCAGGGAGAGCTTTACTGAGGACGAGCTTGCTCTAATGAGCACAGTTGCTGACCAGGTTTCGGTCGCCATCGATCGCAAGCGAGCTGAGGAAGCATTGCGTGAGAGTGAAGCACGCCGTAAGGTTACTGATGCTGTTGAGGTTGAACGACAGCGGCTTTATGACTTGCTGGAGACACTGCCGGTTTACGTTATACTGCTCTCACAGGATTACCACGTGCAGGTTGCGAACCGTTTCTTTGAGGAGCGTTTTGGTAAGTCAGAGGGGCGGCGCTGCTATGAATATCTCTTTCAGCGTACTGAGCCCTGCGAGAACTGTGAAACTTTCAAAGTGCTTAAAAAGGGAGCGCCTCATCATTGGGAGTGGACCGGTCCGGACGGTCGTAACTACGACATATACGACTATCCATTCAAGGATTCCGATGGTTCAAATCTCATCATGGAAGTGGGCATAGATATAACCGAGACTAAACAGGCGCAAGCTTCGATTCAATCAGAGAGACAGAGGCTTTTTGATGTGCTTGAGACACTTCCAGCATTGATATGTTTATTGAAAGCTGATCATCATATTGCTTTTGCTAACCGTGGATTTCGCGAGAAGTTCGGTGAGGCAGTCGGTCGTCACTGCTATGATTACTGTTTTGGACTCTCCCAGCCGTGTGAGTTCTGCGAGGCATATCAGGTACTTGAAACAGGTCAGTCTCATAGCTGGGAAGTCACCACACCAGATGGAAGCGTTCTTGATGTATACAATATGCCGTTTACAGATATTGACGGTTCTCCCCTGATCCTCGAAATGAACATTGATATCACTGACCGTAAAAAAGCAGAAGAAACATTAAAATTAAAACTGGAGGAGCTTGCTCGCTCAAATGCAGAATTAGAACAATTCGCTTATGTTTCATCTCACGATTTGCAAGAGCCTCTGAGGATGATCTCAAGCTATTTGCAGCTTTTACAGAGAAAATATCAGGGTAAACTTGATGATAAGGCTGATAAATACATCTACTTCG
Source organism: Methanobacteriota archaeon (assembly GCA_030837265.1). The sequence goes on along the minus strand of JAUPKV010000206.1, from coordinate 10,658 downwards.
CAGTTGACGGAGCTGCCCGTATGCAAACCCTGATAAACGACCTCTTGGAATTCTCTCGCGTGGCAACAAGAGCTAAAGAACCTGAGCCTACAGATTCTGAATTTATTTTGAATCAGACATTATTAAATTTAGAGTTATATATTAGACAGAATAATGCTTCAGTGTCCCACGATCCTTTGCCTGAAGTGATAGCAGATAGTACCCAGCTAGCTCAGGTATTTCAAAACCTGATTGCTAACGGGATAAAATTCCAAAGTGAAAAGGCGCCCAAAATCCATCTTTCTGCTGAGAAAAAAGAGAATGAATGCGTATTTTCAGTTAAGGATAACGGAATCGGCATTGATCCACAATATTCAGAAAAAATTTTCGAGGTTTTTAAAAGGCTGCATAGAAAGGAAGAATATCCAGGTACTGGAATAGGACTTGCGATTTGTAAGAAAATTGTAGAACGACATGGTGGACGTATATGGGTGGAATCCGAACTTGGTAAGGGCGCGACATTTCATTTTACCTTACCAATTAGCTCTGGAATAGTATTCTAAAACATAAAATCTAATTAACATTAAGCTTAGTGAAATCATGAAATGTTCTTATTTTTAAATTAGAATTTCCATTTTAAAGTTATAATGTAAATAATTTTTCCAATTTTTCATTATTAATATTCTTTATATTAAAATTAAGATTATAATATGTAATTATAAATAATTTTTACTATTATTGATCAACTAATATGGGATACTTTCATGTAAATATACTAATTAGTTTTATTTGCATATTAATTAACAGTTATGACTAGATTAATTTTAACTCTAATTAATACTCATTTCTTAAAAATATTTCTTCACATGTTATATCCTTTGAACACTAGTAATTGATTGCAAGTGATTGCAGAAGAGTGATTAAAAGGGTACCTAAAGTATATGAAGAAGTGTTGGAATCGTCGTTCAACTGAGAACCAAGACCATAGGTTGTATGAGCGCCACCAAGAACGACGATTTTCCTCTACCACATTTTTTAATGTTGCTTAAATACAAATTTTTGACTTTCTTATTCAAGTAGTAATTTTAATATCAAATTGATAGGGACATAAATGGGACATAAATTAGAGTGCGAAAGTAAAGGCAGAAACTTGAAGGTTTGAATCAATTGAAGAAGATAGGAGTGAATATATGGCAGAAATAGAAGTAAAATGGGAACCAATAGAATGGAAAAGTGTGTGTCCACACTGTAGTGCAATGAACGTCAGCAAAATACCATCAATGAAACATGTATGTGTGGAATGTAATAAAGAATATCTGGCAACAGTTGCTCACACCGAAGAAGACTAACACGAAGGAACGACGATAAATATACGTTTCATAACATACATTTGTAGCATATCCGTTAATAATGGTATGTTTGTCTTTTATTTGTTTTCAAACATGCCATAGCTATTTTTTCGCTTTGCTAAAACATACAAGATTGTGAAATCGAAACAAATGAGGTTTACAGATGCCGAATATAAACATTGAATCAATATCGATTTCATATGATTTACAAAAGATTGCTGTGGCTCTTGTAATAGTAGGATTCATTGCAATGAGAGTGAAAATGGGTAAATTAAATAAATACAAAATAAAAATTCATGATTGGTTGCTTACGCTCACATATTTATTATTAATCTTATCAATTCCACGTATGGTCATATTTGCATACTTCTCCATAATTTCTCTTAGAATTTCACCTTTGATTTTGCTCCATAGCTTAGTGGGAATTATAGTTGTGGTCATCGGATTCATATTTGTGATAAATAAAGGGAACATAAAAATTAAGAGAGTGTGGAAAAATAAAAGAAATATGCAAGTTCTTGCAGTTCTATGGGTTATTAACTTTGTATTAGGCATCACATATTTGCAAGTTTAATCTTTAAGTATGTAGCAAATTTGCCTAGTTAAATGGAACACTCAATGAAGCTTTTGCATTTCTTAATAAATTATTCTAACTGGACTAAATGACGGAAAGGTCGGCGCTTATGCTATAAAAGAAAGTGCCTTTGATTTTCTGGTTAAGGGGCAAACTGAATGTAGATTGTTTGAATGTATTATGCAATGTTCCAGCAATGTTCAAGGACGCAGAAAAGTTGCCTCTGATGTTTGATGAATTTAAACATTGTTGGTAATAAATGAGTTAGGGGCAGAATGAAGCATGAAATTAATCCATCTATGTTTCATAGTATTATTGATTTTTGTCATTAGTTCCGGTTGTGTTTCACAGAAGAATGTGCCTGGAGTCTATGGTAATGAGACTGAAAACCTTACTTATCAGGGTAAAGCATTAACTTCCATTGCGGAGCAGCAAACAAGGGATATCAAGGGGACTCAATATATTGATAGAGAGAATTATAGACTGCAAGTCGATGGTCTTGTAAATGATCCTCAAAGCTTCACGTATGATGAAATACTCGCAATGCCACAGACATCGAAGGTCGTAGACTTGAACTGTGTTGAAGGATGGAGTTTTACTGGCAAATGGACAGGAGTAAAGATGTCCGACATTTTCAACAAAACCGGTATTGTGGGTAATGCAACTAATATTATCTTTTATTGCGCTGATGGATATTCCACATCACTTGACCTAAGCTACGTTTTACAAAATAATATCATTCTTGCATACAAGGATAACGATGTAACTCTCCCTTCCGACAGAGGATTTCCATTTCAACTCGTTGCAGAGAGCAAATATGGGTATAAATGGGCAAAATGGATAACAAGAATCGAAGTTAGTAGCGACTCATCTTATAGAGGATATTGGGAAAAGTATGGATATAATAATACGGCTAATGTAGGTGAACCTAAATTCTCGGTTAATCTATTTTAATAAAGACAGACTCGACAGGCAAAGTCAGGTTAGCGAGTAAAAATTATTCAAACTTAATTTTGGAGGAAAATCTATGATGGAACTTATGCAAGGTTTGCCAGACAATATTCTGGGTATTATTGGTAGCGGAACGATTACAGGAAAAGACTACGATACAGTACTGATTCCTTCAATGAAGGACAAACTGCAAAGGCACAAGAAGATTCGAATGATTTACCAATTGAACAAGGATTTTGTTCATTACGCTCTTGATGCATATTTAGAGGATGCAAAGGTGTCATTGCATACACTTTCTTTAGAGAAAGTCGCAGTTGTTTCCGATGTGCATTGGATTAATGATTCTGTGAATGTATTTAAGTTCATTATTCCTGTTCAAGTGAAGGTGTTTAGTAATAGTGAACTTGATAAAGCAAAAGTTTGGGTTATTGAATGAACCTGAAGTACAACTGTTCATATCTTAGCCCAATTGAATGACGAAAGTTACGAATTCTGTTTGCCTATTCCTGAAATAAAGTCTACGGTTTGAGTGCCCACGGGGTATGGGATAAATTTTCAGTATGCGTTGAAGCAGTCCGAATGTCAAACCCCGTAGACTACAAAGTACCTTAGAATCAAACCTACTTCGGGCCTCGGATCATGGCAATTTTGCCTGTTCTTACCATCTCTTTGATTCCAAATTGCCTCAGGAGTTTTGCGATTGCGTCAACCTTGCCTTCATCTCCTGTGACTTCAACTGTCATTGATTTTGGAGATACGTCAATTATCTTTGCCCTGAAGATATCTGCAATCTGGATGATTTCGGCTCTATTGTCCTTATCTGCTGTTACTTTGATGAGGGCAAGTTCCCTTTCAACCGCATCATCCCCTCCTATATCCGATACCTTAATGACGTCCACGAGTTTATTCAGCTGCTTTGTGACCTGTTCAAGCACATGGTCATCTCCATGCACGACAAGAGTAATCCTCGATACCTCAGGATCCTCCGTAACCCCGACTGCAAGGCTGTCTATATTGTATCCGCGCCGGGAAAAAAGTGCAGCCACTCTTGAAAGGACTCCGGATTTATTTTCCACAAGGACTGCAAGAGTGTGTTTCATTAATGTTCCTCCGTATCAAGTATCTCATTAATTGCAGCCCCTGCAGGCACCATAGGGTAAACATTTGCTTCGCATTCGACTATCACATCGATCACTGTAGGCCTTCCCGATTTGATTGCCTCTTCTATTGCCGGCCTGACTTCGGATGGTCTTTTCGCACGCAGCCCAAGGGCTCCATAGGCTTCGGCAAGCTTTACGAAATCGACACTTCCTTTGATGAAGGTGTGGGAGTAGCGTTTGTCATAGAAGAGTTCCTGCCACTGCCTGACCATGCCCAGATAACCATTATTGAGGATTACTGCAATTACGGGAATATCATTCTGAACCACGGTTGCTAACTCTTGAGAGTTCATCTGGAAAGAGCCGTCTCCTGCAATGTCAAAAACTATTTTATCCGGTCTGCCGACTTTTGCCCCGATGGCTGCAGGGAATCCGTAACCCATTGTGCCCAGGCCGCCCGACGTGATGAAACTGCGTGGTTTTTTGTGCTTGAAATACTGAGCTGCCCACATCTGGTGCTGCCCAACTTCCGTAACTATTATCGCATCTTTACAGGCTTCGGAGATTTGCTCGATAACATACTGCGGCATTATGACATCCGGTGAGCCCTTCCTGTATGTAAGAGGGTATTCTTTTTTCCACATGTTTATCTTTTCAATCCAGGCCTCAGACCTGGAGCGGTGGATATATTTATTCAGGGACTTTAATACCTGTTTTGCATCCCCGACAATTGGGACCTGAACCTTTACGTTCTTGGAAATCTCTGCAGGATCGACATCAATATGGATAACTCTGGCATTGGGGGCAAAAGATTCGAGTTTGCCGGTCACCCGGTCATCAAACCTTGCTCCGACGGCAATGATGAGGTCGGATTCCTGAATTGCATAGTTTGCGTATTTGGTCCCGTGCATTCCAAGCATCCCGAGATTCAGGGGATGTTCTGCAGGAATTGAGCCTATTCCCATAAGGGTAGTGGTAACGGGGGCATTAATCGTCTCTGCGAGCTCAACAAGTTCATTGCTGGCATTGGAACTTATCACTCCTCCACCTGCATAAATAATAGGCATTGAAGAGTTAGCGATTTCCTCAGCCGCTCGTTTAACCTGCTGGATATTGCCCTTGAAAGTAGGTTTATACCCTCTCAATTCTACCTTGTCGGGATAAGAAAATTCAATTTCTGCATTCTGTACGTCCTTTGGAAGGTCAATTAATACCGGGCCAGGCCTTCCGGTAGAAGCGATGTGAAAGGCTTCTTTTACTATTCTGGGGATTTCTTGTGCGCTCTGTACAAGAAAGTTATGTTTGGTGATGGGCTGGGTAATTCCCGTAATATCCGCTTCCTGAAAAGCATCGTTCCCGATAAGGAATGTGGGTACCTGTCCAGTTAAGGCTACAATAGGTATTGAATCCATATATGCGGTGGCAATGCCTGTTACCAGGTTAGTTGCCCCGGGACCTGAGGTGGAAACACAGACCCCGGTCTTCCCAGTAGCACGGGCGTACCCGTCAGCAGCATGAGCCGCTGCCTGCTCGTGACGTACAAGTATATGGCGCAGATCTGAATCATAGAGTTCGTTATAGAAGGGAATGATCTGTCCTCCCGGATATCCGAAAAGGGTGTCAACTCCTTCTTCTTCGAGGCACTTTATAAGAGCCTGTGCGCCATTAACTTTTTCAGTTGACCCGGTTGTCATTATTTTACTCCTTTTTACTTTTGAAGTGCTTATTTTAAGAGTACTCAATAGATGAGTACGCTTTCAGTAAGTCTGTTTACCAGAAATACTTTTTTATCTCTCACTTTCTTAGTCTTACTTATAAGTTTTACAAATATATCATAATCAATCATTTTATTTATGGATGAGGTTTTCAGGCCTTGGAATATCAGAAAAAATTATTTCAAAAATCTCGCAGTAAGAAAAAGGGGAAAAATCCCCATGAGAAATCTTGAAGCTTTATTTTTCTGGAATTCACTCGACCCGGATTAAGCGGTTCATACCGTTCATTACGGCCTCTACTGAAGCCATAATTATATCAGTCCTGGCTCCGCTTGCGGTTATTGATTTACCTTCTTTGGAAAGTTTTACCCTCACTTCTACCAGGGCATCCGTTCCGCCAGTAATAGAGTCTACGTGATATTCTTCAAGTACGATATCTTCCGCACAGGCACTTACAGCCCTTCGGATAGCATTAATTGCTGCATCTACCGGTCCGTTCCCGATTCCTGCCTGTACGATCTCCTTATCCTTCACTCTGAGCCTTATTGAGGCAGTAGGAGTCACCCGGTTTCCGGATACAATGGTGAATTCTTCCAATTTGACCAGAGGCTCTTTGTATATATCGAGCACAATTTCTGCAATAGTCTGCAGATCGGCATCAGTTATATGTTTTCCCTGGTCTCCCATCTGTTTCACCCTGTTGAAAATCTCCTCGGTTTGTGCCTCATCAGCCTCAAGTCCCATTTCCTTTAAGGCAAGAGTGATCGAGCTCCGTCCTGCATGTTTCCCCAGCACGATCTGACGCTGCCTTCCGATATATTCAGGACTCATGGGCTCGTAGGTTGCTTTGTCGGCAAGCAGGCCGTGTACATGAATGCCTGCTTCATGTGTAAACGCGTTTCCTCCGACAAGAGCCTTATTTGGAGATACCGGCACACCAGTAAGCCGGCTTACAAGCCTCGAAATCCGGTAAATGTTTTCGTGCTTTATGCCCGTATCGTGTTTGTAGAGCCATTCCAGGGCCATGACAACTTCTTCCAGTGAGGCATTTCCTGCCCTTTCCCCTAATCCGTTTATGGTTACATGAGCCTGCTTTGCCCCTGCCGCAAGGGCTGCAACAGTATTTGCAGTTGCTAAACCGAAATCGTTGTGGCAGTGGATGCTCAGGGGAGCTTTCAGGGAGGTGGAAAGGTCTCTGAAAATCTCGGTAGTTCTCTCAGGCACCAGCAGACCTACTGTATCACAGAAACATAGCCTATCAGCCCCAGCATCTATGCAATCGGCATATAGAGCTTTTAAGAATTCAAGGTCAGCTCGAGAGGCATCTTCCCCACTGAGTTCTACAATGAGTCCATGGTCCTTGGCATACTCAGTGATTTCGACTGCAATCTGCCTTACTGTTTCCCTATCCTTCTTAATCTTTGTTCTTATGTGCAGGTCTGAAACCGGTGACACAAGGTGTATGGAATCAACATTGCAGTCAAGAGCATGGTCGACGTCCGTCTTAACAATCCTGCAGTAACTGCAAATTTCGGCATTTAGCCCTGCGTTTGCAACGGCCTTGATAGATTCTCTCTCACCTTCGGAAGTAATGGCGGAACCGGCCTCGATTACAGAGATTTCCATCTCATCGAGGGCTCGGGCAATTAAAAGCTTTTTTTCCCTTGTGAGGGCTACACCGGGTGTTTGTTCACCATCTCTGAGAGTGGTGTCCAGAAAGCGGATATTTTCGAATAATATAATCGCCTCAGTTTTTTTTTATTTACCTGTTGTATGCAAAGTGAGTATAGTATAAAAATTATATTATATTATTTGCCCAGTTTGCAAAATGCCGTTTCGTTATACGTATTAATATACTTTTGCTCTGAACCTCAATATTCCCAAATATTTGCTAATTTAAAGTGTTATTAATAGTGTGGAGAGATGAATAAAACTATTTCAGTAGGGAACCCAAACCAGGAGCATAAAACTTTAATTATCGATTCTCCTGCATTATATTATGTTTGACACCTGGAAGCCGGGAATATTTCACGGCAGGGGGAAAAAGAAGGATTTCTTCGAGGGCTGGTATTTTAAAATGGTGGATCGCAGCGAAAATGCAGCCTATGCTGTTATTCCCGGTGTATCGATATCCGAAAACCATTTGAAGTCCCATGCATTCATCATGTTCCTGGACGCCAGAGTACAGCAAATGCACTATTTCAAGTATCCTCTCGATGACCTCAAGGCATGTGATAAAAAGTTTGAGCTTAGCATTGGAGGATCTTTTTTCAGTATATCTGAAATGAGACTCAACCTGGAGCAGGGGGAAAAACGAATTGTTGCCCATACAGGTTTCAAGGACACATACCCCTGGCCTGTAAGGTTACTGTCCCCGGGAGTGATGGGATGGTATGCTTTCGTGCCGGGAATGGAATGTTATCACGGAATTCTGAGCATGGATCACGCTCTGGAAGGGTTTGTTGAGATTGACGGCATAAAAACAGATCTCAATGGTGGTAGAGGCTATATTGAAAAGGATTGGGGCGTTTCAATGCCTTCATCCTGGATATGGATGCAGACGAATCACTTCGGTAGGGGCGGCGTATCGCTCTCAGGATCGATTGCAAAGATACCCTGGTTCGGAAAACATTTCACCGGTTACATTTTTGGTTTTTTATTTGATAAAAAATTGTACGAATTTACAGCTTATTCAGGGGCAAAGATCACCAGGTTAGAGGTGAACGATAGTAAAATTAAGGTCCGACTTGAAAACAAAAAGTATCGGTTGGGCATTATCGCAGATAGGTCGAAAGGTGTCGAGCTTCCAGTGCCAAAACTGGGAGAGATGAAGGCAAAGGTCAATGAATCACTTCGCTCCAGTATTTGTGTGGAATTATTGAGAAAAAATGGTCATCGAACGGAAATTGTCTATTCCGGAGTAGGGAGGAATGCCGGATTGGAGTTTGTGGGAGACATCGAAGAATTGACAAAAGACTTGAAAAATAATGCTTAAGCTTCTCTGGAGAACATTGCAAGCAAATAAAATAAAGTTTAAATCTTGCTGCAAAGTGTGAATAAGTCTTTCAATGTTTCATATTCGATAAATTAGTTGAGAGATTCCAAAATCAAGCACGTCTTATTAATAAAATCGCAGCCTTCCCTGGAACAGTCATCAAACTTGAAATTATTTACTTTGTCCTTTACAACACTCATATGATTTGTAAGAGATTCAATGTTATCCATTACTTTATCTGGCAATATCTCGGGGAATTCTAAAAAACCCTTATACAGCTCCATAAAATCATTGAACTCTTTACTGTTCACAAAATCACGAGGATTTCTCTTGCCGCCTGAATCCCACATGTGACAGAAGTCCAGTGAGGCTTTTTTGATCAAACTTTTTAATTCAATTTCCACCAATCTGGAGTCCTCATTAGTAGCCTTGAAATTACGTACTTTATTAAGTTCAAAACTTAGGTGATCAGCAGGCATAAAATCACTATATACAACAATATGTTAAAATCTTTTTCACATGGTTATAAGAGAACTACGCCCAGGGCAGGAACTGAACCTGCGCTTTCCCAAAGAGGAAACAGTTTCTGAGACCGCCACCCTGCCGCTAGACAAAAAGGTATGAATAAACAGGTTTATAGCCTATTTTAATTATTGTATTTGGATTATATTTAAAGAGTTTGTTTATAAACCATTTTGTATAAGTTCCTCATGTATTTGAGAATATATAATCCGGATTCAAATTTGAAATATTAATGTCTTTATCATTTCTATCTGCTGTAGTATATCGTCTGCCTAACTGTCGTATTAGCTTATCTGTATTCAGTTGCTTGAGCTGCCATTGAGAAAATGAGATGCACTAAAATTTACAGTGGAATACGAGATACTAAAGCTATGGCTTTCATTTTATACACCAAAAATGAGTATTTTATAATGATATAATACATGATATTCATCATTTATTTCACAGAGAGGTTTTAAACGGTGAACATTAACGTATCTTATACCTATCTCTCCGTAAATCTCTTTAAAAAACAGAAATTAAACAACTTGAAAAATTAAAAAAATTAGATGACTTCTAAAATAGTAATTACTTTTTATTATTTGTATCTTAAGATAATGTTTATCTTTTCCTCTTTTCCATGATTTCGGGTTGTTTTTTATTTATCTTTTTCACTTCTTTGATTATGGGTTCTAGTGGTTTTATATCTGTACTTCGTTTATTCATTTTTATACCCCCTTTTTTTAATTTAATACATGGGTTAAAAGCATAAATAAATTTCTAACAGTAAATAATCATTGAAATCTGTAAATGTACATGATTTCAATATCATATCCTGCACGATGGGAACAACGTATAAGCATCTTTTTTCACACAACGATGCTCTCTTATGGTTGAGGGGGCATCATACCTCATAATCTAAAAAAGAATATATCCGCATGAGCCGAAATTTATTTATAGGTTCTGCAGAAATCCTAAATTTCTCAAATTACTTCTAACCTTATGTTAATTCTACTAACCGTAAATTGTTCATTTGAATGGAACATAATAATATAATTTGAAAATTATAACCCCTTTATTTCGAGTGGAGAAATATAATTTTAAAAGTATATGGCTGAAATTATTAATCAAACGCCATCGAGAAATATACGGAAAAATGACCTGCTTATTGCACATTCTTGTTTTAAAGTAATGATTTCCAGCTTTATTTTTACAAAGGGCAATGAAGTTACAGAAAACGTTCTGAGTAACCCCTCTATATAAACACTTGAAACCTGGCTTTCTATTGACATGGCCTGATTTTTTCACTTAAAAGCAGAAAGAATGTTTTGTGCTGTAAATTCAAAGAAAGCTCTCTTCAAAGAGAAACAATATTTTATAATTGTGGAATAATCAAATTAACCAGGATGATTTACGTCATATTGGAAAAAGAATACCTCATATAAAAATTGAATAAAATTGGAAACTTTCAAATACATATAATTGTAATTATAT
>JAUPKV010000205.1 GCA_030837265.1 Methanobacteriota archaeon | reverse complement strand
GGCCTGATTTTGATTTTATAGCATGCTGCTGCGGATTATTTCTATATAATTTCAGTACGGACTGTATTTTTTAATTCTTGTAACTAAATTTCTTGTATAAGCTATAAAACTCACCTTAAAATTTATACAAAGTGCTGTATAAATTTTTATATATTTAAATTTTTCTTTGAATGTTGTTTATGGTGGTCGTTTTTATGGTTAGATTTAACATAAAGGCCCAATAGAAGATAGATCGGCATATAACAAAAAATATGTAAAATCAAAAGGCAAAAACTGCAAAAATGCAACAAGAGTAGAACGAAAACATATTACTATATTTTGTCCCATTGCAGGTAAATGGATTACACTCAGAGTAAGAACTTAAGGATATTAAAAATAAGCTGTTGTAGCCACAATAATGTTTTTTTATTTTTATAGCTGTATTTATTTCAGTAAGGGTGAGGGAGAAGCAAACCAGAAAGTAATAGCGAATGCAACCTCTTTTAACTAAAATGAGATTATGCGGTTACCACGAGTACTGTCTTAAGTTATTTGGCTCTTTGCTCCTTAAATTTCCTGGCAGCCTCGACAAGAGAGCCTGCAAGCTCCCCGTATGCAACTCCATGCAGGTGGGCGTAAGATCCAAGTGTGTTTCCGGAAACAAGCCCATCTTTGTCATCTTTTATCCCGGTCCCCCTGGAAAGAGTTATTATAAATTCCGCATTATCAGGAATTTCCTGGATTTCCGAATGATGGAATTCGTGTCCTTTGAAGCTATTTCCTTTTTTTCCGATAATACAGTCTTTTTCAAGGGTCCCGTTATTATAGCTAACTACCCTTGTCTGCCCCATAATCGTATGCCCGGGAAGGGCTCCAACCATTGCATAGGTTGATTCCGGCATTGATACATCGTGATAGGTACCTTTTCCAGGAACACCCGTACTGATTTTTTCCGTTAGGTACATGAGCCCACCGCATTCGGCATAAATTGGCATGCCTTCAACAGAAGCCTTTTTTATATCCTGGCGCATGGACTCGTTAGCTTCGAGTTCGGCTGCAAAGAGCTCAGGATAGCCGCCTCCAATGTAAAGCCCATCAACTTCGGGAAGAGCGGGATCCTTAACAGGGCTGAAGTAAACGATTTCTGCGCCTGCAAGTTGCAGCAGGTCGATATTGTCACGGTAGTAGAAATTGAAAGCTTCATCCAGAGCAATACCAATCTTGGGTTTGGATTCTCCGGTATTAGGATCTTGCGTGGAAGAAAAAATACTTTTTTCAGGTATTTTTAAGGGCTCTACTCCGTTTGCAATTTCCAGTAAGCGGTTAATGTCAATTCCTTTATTGATCATCTCTTCAATACCGCTGAGCCGTGCATCGAAGCCCTCATCCCCAAACCTTCTTCTACCTTCAAGTGCCGGCATCAGACCGAGATGGCGCATGGAAATTTGCATCGATGGGTCCCTTGGGATAATCCCTATGACAGGGACGCCTGTGTAATATTCGATTGCCTCTTTTGCTTTTTCGGCGTGACGGCGGCTTCCTATATTGTTCAGGATCACTCCTGCAATCTGCACATCCGGATCAAATTCTTTATATCCTTTTACAAGTGCAGCGCTCGAACGAGTAATGCTCCTGGCATTAATAACCAGGATCACCGGGCAGCTGAGAATCTTTGCTATCTGCGCAGTGCTTCCAAGGTCGCTCAAACTCTCAAAGCCTTCATGAAGCCCACGGACTCCTTCGATGATCGCAATGTCAGCTTTGTCTCCAGTCTCGCAGCCGTGGGTGTACACATCCAGAATTCCATTCTCATCCATCAGGTAACCGTCAATATTTCGACAAAATCGTCCCGTGATTTCAGTATGATAACTTGGATCTATATAGTCCAGGGCAACTTTAAAGGGCTGGACTTTGTACCCTCTTGAAACCAGGACAGCCATCAGGCCCATGGAAATGGTGGTCTTACCAGAAGAAGAACGGTCTGCGGAAATCAGGACTCTTGGAATATTCCCAGCCCCAATCTCGGATTGCTTACTGTGAGACATTTTTTACTCCTGAATCTTATTTTGTCAATTCTCTCAATCGCTCGTCACTCAAAGAATCTGCTGTTACCCTTTTATTGTTTTCAAGAATTGATTTTCCAAGCTGGCGGTAGATTTCCGCAATATCAGAGTCAGGCGCTTTTTCCATTACTGAATAACCTTCTCTTTCGCAGTCCTGGACAACCTGCCTGTTAGGGATAAAAGCCATAAGCTGGCTGCCAATTTCCTCAGCGAACTTCATAACTATTTCTTCTTCCCGGCTTACTTTTCGGGAATTGCATATTATCCCGCTGAGCGGCATTCCTATCTTCGAAAGCCCTTTGCAAATATTATTGGCGGCATAAAGGGGCATGTATTCCCCTGAAGTCAGAACATAAGCTTCATTAACAAAGCCTTTTCTCACCGGAGCTACAAATCCACCGCAGACAATGTCTCCCGGAACGTCGTAAATGATCAGGTCCTGCTCTTTTAATAGGTCACCTGAGATGCTTTTCAGTTTCTGGATTGCAACGATAATCCCCCGCCCTGCGCATCCTATACCCGGCTCGGGGCCGCCTGCTTCCACGCACTTAACTCCTGCATACCCTTCAAAAACCACATCTTCTTCCTTCACATTCACACCTTCGCGCAAAAGGTCGAGAATCGTTGGAATCCTTCTGCCACCGAGCAGGGTAATGGATGAATCGCTTTTAGGGTCGCAGCCAATGATCATGACTTTTTTACCATCCTCCGCACAGGCAGCTGCAATGTTTGAAGCTGTGCTTGATTTTCCTATACCGCCTTTCCCGTAGATTGCTATGATCTTTTGTTTTTTCAAAGGACCGTCCTCCTGATTGGGATTTTTCTTCCTGATTGGGATTTTTCTTCCTGATTGGGATTTTTCTTCCTGATTCAAAGACTCTTCCTGATTTCCTGGCATTTTCCCTTCAGACTTCCTTTGCAACTTCCCTTAACGTGGCTCCGAATTCGGACTCGATAATCTGGCTAATACCGAGGGTTTTCGGATGAAGATCGATTTCAACCAGCACATGGTCGTGTCCCATTTCCTTTAAGGGTAAAACCTGCCTTGGCCCGTTCGTGACTGAAATCAATTCCATATGTCTTATATTCTCCATCGGGACTGCGTGCGGGACACCTGTAATAATTGCAAAATCGTAATCGCTGTATTTATCTCTGATCAGCTCGCTGACCTTTTCCCCTGAAATCGGATACTCATCCATGCCGCCGATAATCTCATGTATTTCAACCCCGTGAGCCTGGAAGTCTCGCATTATATTTTCGGCATGCTGCCTTACTCTAGGAAGTCCGAGTTCAGGGTCGATATTTGCCATATTAATAAGGTTTTCTTTTTTCCCGAGACTTGCTGCAACCTCATTTACAGCAAGGGTAATATCTGCAAACATGTAGCCAGTTTCTTTTTTGGCATTCATGATTACCAGGCCCTTCTTATCTTCCTTAATGAGTTCAACAACTCTTCTCGCAACCTTATATTTTAGATCCCCACGTGAAGGAGCGAGGTATTCTTTGCTTGCAGCTCCAAACCTCTTCTCAACTTCCGTAGCCTTAGCAAGCAGATATTCCTGGCGCTCAAACTCTTTATGGTCAATTACCCCGGCATCGAGTGCAGATTCAAGAGCAAAGAGTACCCCTCTGGTGTTATTATGATAGCCTGCATGCACCTCTACTTCAATAACAGGAATATCCGGATTTGCTTCAAGTACTGCTTCATGCATCTCCTCTCCAATTATCATGCTGGCGCAGGTTCCGACAACACCAATGATCCTGGGGTTGAATAGTTCGATGGATTTATTGATCAATTCAACAAGCCTGTCATGTCCTCCGAAAACAAAACCATTCTCGTCAAGGCCTGTGGTGACGACATGTATGCCGTCCTCTTCAAGTAGCCTTGCATGTTTGAAAGAACAGCCCGGAGGACCGTGAAGGATTGCGACATCGACATTTAAGTCCCTCAGAGTATAAAGGGCTGCAACAATAGAACTCGGACGGGGGTGAATAATTGTGATTTCCTTTCCAGCCATGATGAATCCTCTAACAGTTGAAATTTAAATTACTACATGTTCCCAAAATGTTTTCAGCCGATGAGTAATATTTTGGGAATACTTAAAAGTATGCTTAACGGAAGCATTTTACTGAAGAGAGTATAATATCGTTTTTCCCAGCTAATTCGGAAGCTCTGGCTATCCCTTCAGGAAGGCTGTCAGCATAAATGATGTTTTTGGCAGTTATTGCCTTCATTCGTTCTCCTACCAGGATAATCCGCTTACATTTCTTACCGAATTTTTCCACAAAACCCCGGACTGGCGCAGGAGGCAGCCCTTCACATACCTGTGAGGCTTCCTCTCCAAGGACAAGGATGATATCACTTTTTCTCTCGTCCTTTTTTTTAAGGAGAGCATATTCAAAGGCTTTTTCAGAGGAAAGAATATCCATTCCGGAATTGGAATTATCTATCAGGACCACTCCATTGAGCTCTCTTTCCTGCATCCTTCCTGAAAGTCCTCTGAATCCCTCCAATACAGAAGCAATAGTATCAGGTTCAATTCCAAGCTTGAGAGCTGCTCCCGATGCTGCTGTGAACGCAGTTTTATATGCTGAGATATCATATCCGGAAAGTAGGGAAGCTGAGAAGATCACATCTCCTCTGTACATTAGCTGGAGGACACAAGTCGAAGAGCCGGAAAAGCCTGAAGAGCATGAGGATTCTAAAGGCGATTCATTACTGCAGCTTGTCTCCAGAGTAAAGTCTGAAGTCTTGTTTGGAGTCTTATCTGCCACTTCAAGAAGTTCCGTATTTACGATATCTTCTGTATTAAAGGGATCTTTGAAAGTAAATATCCTCAAGGGACTTTCTCTTGCAATTTTAAGGGCTTTTTCAGCTCCGGAATTGAGAAGTATAATACTTTCCGGTTTTGCATTCCTGATAAGTTGAAGTTTCGCCTCGCTTGCAAGCGCAGTGTTGTTTGCAATTCCGTAATCCGGTAAAAGGGTTGTCAGGATCCCCATGTCTGCATTTCCGGTGCCTCCGATGGAGATTTCGAATACGAAAAAATCAGGCCGGATTCCTGACTTGAAAACAGTGTCGACTGCAATAAGTATGCTGCCCGGAGTAATGCTCAAACCTTTTCCAAGAACCGATGGGACACCGCCTTTCCATATTTCAAGCCCCCTTGAAGTATGCAGCACTACCTCGAATTTTCTAGAGAGCACATCAGCTAAAAGTGACGCTGTGCTTGTCTTTGCTTTTACCCCGGTAATCTCAACAGTTTTTATACCGAAAAGCCTTGTATCGGATTTAAGAATTTTTCCGACAATCTCGTGGTGGGAAAAGACTGTTTTTCCCTGTTCTCTTGCTCTGGAAAGCATCGGATAGGCAGGGTTCAGATGTACGGGTGCTACGAGAAAGTCAAATTCCGCAGTATGAATAGAAACTTTTGAACATCTTATTCCGTGACTTTTCTCAATTTCCAGCAGCAGTCCGGGATCTACCGTCCCATAGACATCTACTCCCGTTACATCGTTTCCAAGAGCTGCAAGCTTTTTTGCTATGGGAATGCCGCCGTGGGTTAAATCGAGCACGGCGATCTTTTTTTGATGCAGGTCCATGTCAGACCGGACCGTAATTTTATTTTACAGGACTTCCTGTACCCTTTTGAACACGAGGTCGGCTATTAGCTCATCGGCTCCCAGAGGCCCTGCATAACATAATGGGACTTCCCTTCCGTCGATTTCCAGGGTTCCACACCCATTGTCGTCCAGGTTCAGGATAGCCGGAATGTCCTTAGTGATATGAACACCCGAGGCCAGGAACACTGGTACAGCTGCTACTTTTGTTACCCCGGTTCCTGAGAAACCGTCTATTGCTTTTTGGAGAGTTGGTTCGCTGTTTTCCATAAAACCTGCTCTCACAACAACATCAGAGTGCTTCTGGGAAATGTAATCTGCGATCTGAGTGACTACTTCCTTATTGAAAGGCAGCTTGCTTCCGTGGCCTATAGCTAAAATTCCAAGTTTTTCTGTCATTTTTAAACCTCAAAACCTCAGTTCTATTTAAGCTTAACACAATTATTTCAATTCGTAACATTGAAGAGTGTTACATATTAGGAGTTATGTGATATAATCTTTTTGAAAAATAGAACTGCGAAATAAGCTTTGAATTAACTGGATAGAGCATAATTACGGTAATTTTTCTAATGTTTTTAACCAGGCGCTTATTATAAAACTATCTTTAGTTTTTACATAATAAAGAGTTTCGGGTTCAACTCTATTTTATTGGTTTTGAATTCGGCTCTACAATTGAATTGACTCTACAAGTTCCGTTTTCCATCGAGTTGACTTCATAATCCAGACTAATTATTTAGCGGAATTGATATTTTCATTTTTCAGTTAGTCATTTTAATAAGCATACAGTAGATTGCTTCGAGATACATTCATACAGGTTTGATTTTAAGATTTATATTGGTTATTGCTTTGAAATATGAGGTTATATTTTTAGATTCTAAAGGTAGAATATTCTTTAGTTCCAGCGCAACTTTTGTTTATTACAACTAAATATAATTTTCTTACTTTTTGTTAAATAACAATTCTTTTATGTTATTAGTATTTATAGATTTTAAAATCTTGGGATTCAATTAGTTTCGGAGATAGAAGAATGGGAAACACTTATATTTACACTAAAAATTTTTTGAGTAATATTAATCGCCTGGTTAGTCGTTACCAGGATTTTCTATTGGATGCCGGAACTTTGTTTACTGTAGCAAGCGGCCTCTTACTAATAATAGCAATACTTGCTTATCCACAAAATATGTTGTCAGATAACAATACGAGTGAAGGTAACTGGTTATATCTGTTATCTGCATTGATTGGATCATCATTCATATGGTGGTCTGCCTACCAAGGGATAAGAGAAGGAGATTTTACTGCTGATATACCTGTTACCATTGCAACAATTGCAGCTATTATTATCGGACAATATTCAGCCGCTGCTGTCGTAGCTGTACTTTTGCTTCTGGGCGGTATGCTGGAAGAGCTGGTCTCTGCTAGAGCAGGAAAAGCACTTGAATCTCTAGCAAAGCTTTTACCTGATAGAGTAACCATCAGGCGTGGCGGACATGATATCGTGGTATCTCTTGAAGATGTTAAAGTCGGGGATACAATCCTGGTCAAGTCAGGAGAACGTATTGCAGTTGATGGAACTGTTCTTTCAGGCACTGCTTCAGTAAATCAGGCTGCTATTACCGGAGAAAGCCTCCCAGTCGATAAACAAGAAGGAGATACAGTTTTTGCAGGCACACTTAATGAAATAGGTGCAATAGAAATATCGGCCACTAAAGTTGGAAAGGAAACGACTCTCGGGCAAATCCGTCGTTTGATTGAGGAAGCGCAGACACAGAAGCCAAAAATAGAAAGGCTCTTGAATCGATATGCTAAGGTTTACACCCCTACTGCACTCATTTTAGGTGGCTTACTCTGGTGGTGGAGTGGTGATCTAACAAGAGCAATAACCATGTTAATAGTATTTTGTCCATGCGTTATGGTACTCGCCACGCCTACAGCATTAGTGGCTTCAGTTGGTAACGCGGCTCTAAAAGGTAATCTCATCAAAAAAGGAGCGACTGTTGAATCAATGGCTAAGATAGACACTGTTATTTTTGATAAAACCGGGACACTTACCTACGGTGAGCCAAAACTTTCCAGTATCATAGCATTAAAAAACAACGACGATAATGATTTATTATTATTAGCTGCTATCGCAGAGAAATTCAGTGAACATCCTCTTGGAAAAGCTATTGTTAAAGCCGCAGAAGAAAAGGGATTCGTAGTCCCGGATCCGGAATCGTTTATGTCCATTTCAGGAGTAGGTATAAGGGTTAAAACCAATGGAAAAAACGTATTTGTAGGCCGCCTAAATAAAGTCTCTGGATTAGATATACAACTATCTCATGAAGCTGAAGAAAGTATCATGAAACAATCTCAATTAGGCCGTAATGTTGTCGAGATAGGTATTGATAATGAAATCGCAGGACTATTAACATTTGAGGATAAAATTAGGCCAGAGTCAAAGAAATCTATCGAAAATCTCCATAAGCTTGGAATAAGGACAATAATGGTCACCGGTGACAGCAAAGTGGTTGCGGAACGGCTAGCTAAGCGCCTTGATATTAACGAAGTATATGCAGAAGTAATGCCTCAAGAGAAAGTCGAAATCGTAAAACGTCTACAGT
>JAUPKV010000204.1 GCA_030837265.1 Methanobacteriota archaeon | reverse complement strand
TTACTTTATGTAATTCTCTAGAGATGGCAAAGGAATTAATTTCAGTAATAAACAAAGTTCCTGGAACTATCTTTTTATGGAGGCCGGAAAAATACTGGCCTGCAGATTTCGTATCCGAGAACATAAGGCAGTTTGGTTATACGGAAGAAGAATTCACGTCCGGAAAAATCCTGTTTGGAAATATAATCCATAATGAGGATATTGATAGAGTAGAAAGGGAACTCTCCAAAAGGATCATGGAGAACAGCACTGACTTTTCTCAGGAATATCGGATCCTGACGAAATCAGGAGAAGTGCGTTGGGTTGAAGAGAGAACCTTTATTGACGCTGACGAGAACGGAGTTGTAAAATATCTGAAAGGTATAATTCTGGACATTACAGAACGGAAACGAAGAGAAAAGCTGCTTTACATTCAAAGGGACCTGGGAATCTCTCTGAGTGTCTCAAAAAGTTTAAAAGAAACTCTGGATAGATTACTTGAAGCGTGTCTCATGATAGACCAGATAGATGCTGGTGGGATCTATTTAGTAGATGAAGAAACAGGGGATTTAACCCTTGCAGTTCAGAGTGGGTTTTCTCCAACCTTTGTCGAATATGCCTCACATTACAAAGCCAATTCACCTAATACCAAACTTGTAAGAATAGGGCAACCTGTATATAAGCAGCATATAGACCTTCTTCTTACTTCCAGGGATGATGCACTTAGGCAGGAAAAGCTGCGAGCTACAGCAATCATACCTGTGAAGTCCGAAAAAAAAGTAATTGCGGCTTTTTACCTTGCTTCGAGTATAGAGTACGAACTTTCGGATAGTGTACGAACAGTAATTGAAACTATCGGAACCCAGTTCGGCGTATTCATCTCGCATATCCGTCTAGAAGAAAAATTGAGAGAATGTGTAAAAAATCATAATTCAAAATAGCTCGTTTTGCTCCCGGCAGCTTCTTGCTGCTAAAATAATTTGGGATCTTCCTAACCCTTAAAAGTTAATAGGTTACAGGAAAGGATTATAAATAAATCAATAGTAATTGCATGGCAAATAAATAGCAGGAAAAAGCTGTCATGATTCCAAAAGCTTCTTACGACATCATAGTTGTGGGTGCAGGTCCTGCAGGTTCTACTGCTGCTATGTATGCGGCAAAGAATGGAGCTTCTGTCCTGCTTCTGGATAAGAAAAAAGAAATCGGAAACCCTATTCAGTGTGCAGGCTTCATTCCCGATGCTTCGGAGATTGAGGCCCTTCTTCCTGATGCGGAACTGCCGGATTTCCTTAAATTTTACCCTGATTCCTGCATACTCCAGCGTATAAAAACCCAGCGAATTTTTCCCCCCAACTGCAGTGTTAAAGAATTTGCCGTCAAGGGTGTTGTTCTCGATCGGCGTAGATACGATCAGTTTCTTGCCGAGAAAGCTGCAAAGATGGGAGCTGAACTGCTGATAAAAACACGAGTGACAAAGATAGAAGGTACAACTGTCGAAACCTCCGGAATTTTTGGGAAGCATAAACTCAAGGCAAAAGTCATAATTGGAGCCGACGGTCCTAATTCTCTGGTTGCAAAGTCAAAAGGGCTTACTTTCAAGCCAGGTGAAAAAGAAATATCAGTGGCTATAGAGTACCAGGTGCGAAATGTAGATATTGATCCTGATGCTCTTGAGATGTATTTTGGAAACAATTTCATGCCCGGGGGCTATGCCTGGATTTTTCCGGAAGGTGAGGGCCGTGCCAATGTAGGTGTAGGGATCCCACGTGGAATGGCTGAAAAAGGTACTTCCGCAAAAGAATACCTGAACCGTTTCATTCAGAATCACCCTCTGGCCAGTCGGAAGCTGGAAAATAGAGTTATCATGAGTGTAATTGCAGGCATTCTTCCGGTAAATGGCGCTCCCGAGAGAACCGCAACTGAAAATTCGCTGGTTGTAGGGGATGCAGCAGGCCATATTATTGCAACAAACGGAGGTGGAATTCCTCCAGCAATGATTGCCGGAAAAGTGGCTGGGGAAACAGCAGCCGGATTCGTTGAAGGCCGATGCCGACTTGAGGAATATGATCGGCTCTGGAGAGCTCAGATTGGAAACGCAATTGAAACCTCCGTGCAGGCAAGACAGCTTATGAATGGAATCTTGGGGTCCGATACCCTAATTAATGCAGCGTTTAAATTCATTTCCCCTGAACAGATGAAGGTCATGCAATGCGGAAAATTCCCTTTGCATGTAAAAACAGGACTTCAAGCCATGAACTGGAGAAAGAAATAACTTCTAATCTGAACTGAAATCAACGCTGCTCTTTTTATCTTTCTTCCTGGTCTTTTACTTTGGCTGCACTCATCCTCTTAAGTTCTGTTTCAGCATCCTCTTTATTGTATTTTGCTTCCAGGTAACCGGGTCGGATCTCAAGGGCTTTATCAAATGAGGCAATTGCATCCTCATATCTTTGAAGAATCACAAATTCAAGCCCCTTCAGGTTCCAGGCTCCGGCAAAATCAGGCTTTAGCGTGAGGACATTGTCTAAATACTCAATCTTCTTTTCAGGGTTTGTTTCACTAACTGCCAGTACATACCATTCTTCGGCGGTTTTTCCTTCTATTTTTTTCTTGAATAGCTTATCCAGAAAACTCAATACATCACGCCCTTTAATAAAATTGGTCTGGCATGTAGAAATAACTAATGATGCTCATTATCCGGAAAAAGACTAAAAAATAAATGCCCGAAAAAAGGGCAAAAAAAATTAAATTTTGAAATTTAAAATATTTAAAATTTAAAAGCTTCTTACTTACTTACTTTAACATTCTTGTTTCATTTAATAAGCTATTAAAGTCTGAGCTTATTACCAGTTTGGTGATGTTTCCTGAACTTGTTATGTTGTATTTCACTCCGCGTTCACTCGAAGTTGTCTGAAGAGCTGTGATGTTTTTGGCTACATCAGGTTTCAGATTCATGAAAAGGGATGTTTGGGCGTAACTGCCGTCATCTTGCTTTAGGAGGTCCATATAATACTGATCGGCAACAGCTTCAGTTGTGTAGTTTGTTTTCATTGCAACTTCCTGGATGATCACATTTTCGGGGTTCGTCTGGTTCAGGATCCCATTGTATTGAGTAGTGGATGTTGCATTTCCTTCCAGCACATCTATTACGTTTTTAACTGTCTGGCGCGAGCCGAGAACTACAGGACTTCCGAGTACATTCCATGCATCTCCACTGCTTCCTCTTGAGAGAAGATAGTAGCTGTGGTAAGGAACTGGGACAAAAGAATTGTTTAGAATCCTCTGTTCTGGGATAGCATGTAGTTCAAATTCACTTCCATCAGCGTAATTTGCAATATAAAGTTTTGTTACATCAGCGCCATAGAATTGTTTTAAATTAGCTGTGGTGTTTTCATAGGATTGTTCAAGTGGCGTTCCTTTAATATTCTGAATGTTTACATACTCTGCAAATATTACTCCCTCAGGGGACATATTCAATCCATCGGCAATCGAATTAAATTGATGATGTACCTGTTTGCCTGGAATTTGGGAAAAAGGGATTGTAGAACTCTTTTTTTCTGCGGAGGGAGTTGAAGCTTCATTTCCACTATTACTATTTGCTGTTGGATCGCTGCCCGAAAAGAGCATCATGAAGACTGAGAATAACATTATTACAGCCAAAAGAATTGCCATATATTTCTTGTTTTTATCTGCTGGTACCTTTTGTTTCATCAATGAAACCTCATAAATATAAAATGGATTATTCTGACAGTAGAGAACATGTAGTTAATATCTAAATATTTTATCATTGCAATTTTTTTACTACGCTATCTTTAATGAAATAAATATTTAATAAAATATTATTTAAAACTTGAGTTTTTTATTTAAAACTGGATATCCTTATTTAGTCACTTCTATTGAGGCTGCCTGGAATTCAATCAAGGGTTAGGATCTTAAGCATATTTGTTCCACCGGGTTTTCCTGAAGAGGGGCCCTGAGTAAAAACAACAATGTCCCCACTTTTAGCAAATCCCAGTTCCTTAGCTCTGGTCGTAGTTTCCAGTTCCCAGTTTTCAATTACTTCTTTCACACAGACAGGATAAACTCCATAAGATAAGGAAAGGAAATCACAGCTTTTCGGGAAGCGGCTGAAAGCAAGGATCCAGGAGTCCGGCTTAAAGCGCGAAATTCTGCGAGGAGTTGATCCGCTTCTAGTAGGGGTAAGTACGGCGGCTGCATTCAGTTTCTGCAGGGCTTCATGGACCTGGAGGGTTATTACTTCATCCGGTGACATTTCCTTCATCGTAATATTACTGATTATTGTGTTAAGTCCCCACCTGGTCCTGGAGCGCCATTTTTCGGTAGTATGTGCAATCTTTGCCATCATCTCAACGGCTTCTAGAGGATAATTGCCAACAGCTGTTTCTTCCGAAAGCATTACAGCATCCGTTCCATCAAGGATTGCATTGGCTACATCCGTTGCCTCAGCGCGGGTAGGCCTTATATTATCAGTCATAGAAGCCAGCATCTGAGTAGCTGTAATTACCGGAATCCCAAGAAGCTGCGCACTCTGGATTAGTTCTTTCTGGACGGATGGGACTTCCTGAATGGGAATTTCCACTCCCAGGTCTCCCCTTGCAACCATGAGAGCATCTGCTTCAACAAGAATTTCTCCAATATTATCCACAGCCTGTCTTCGCTCGATTTTAGCGACTATGTTTACACTTTTTCCTCTAGCTGCAGCAAAAGTTCGGACTTTACGTATGTCCTCAGCTTTTTCTATAAAAGAGATACTGAAAGTGTCAATGTCTTCATTCAGAGCGAACTCAACGATCTCTAAATCCCTTTCAGTTACAGGATCAAGGAATATCTTAGCTCCGGGAAGGTTCAATCCTTTGTGAGAATAAAGCTGTCCACCAATGATAACCTCACAAACAACATCATTTCCTGAGATTTCCAGGCAGCGGAGCTGGATAAAACCGTCACTTAAATAAATAAGACTTCCAGTAACTACACTTTCCGGAAGCTGCTTATAGCTTACCGGGATACGCTCCGTGGTTCCGGGAATTTCGTCAGTTGTGAGAGTCACAAGATTTCCTTTATGGAGCATAATCGGTTCTTTTTTCAGATTGCCTAAACGGATCTTCGGGCCAGGCAGATCGGCAAGAATTGCGACTATTCTACCAAGCTCTCCTGCAACCTTGCGGACTCTGCGGATTACCTCCCCATGGCTCTCAAAGTCTCCATGGGAAAAATTGATCCTGGCTACATTCATGCCTTTAAGCACAAGTTCCCTTATCATTTCCTCAGAAGAAGAAGCAGGGCCTATTGTGCAGACGATCTTAGTCTTATGGTCCGGAATTTGCATAGTTACACAGCCTCACGTTCACTTATAATCAATGTCGTTTTGAAACTGTGTTGCCTCCTGATTAATGCAACACCAACTGCTTAAATAATAATGCAACTTGGTACTTATGCATTTAAGGTATAAATAACTAAACTTTTGGTTAAAGTTGGTTTTTTGAAAGTTGCATTTTTGGTTTACCAATTTGTAGCCCAATCGGATAATCCGTGAAGCTCCAATTGTACTAAAGGATATTTAATAAGTTAAGAAAGAAGTATTAAAAAATAGTTTTATGTGGTTAAAAATTGAACAAAAGATATCTTCCTTTTGATAAACCACATTTTCATACGAGTCCAGATTATTTACCCTTGTAAACCTTTAAGGCTTCTTCAACGCTTGCATCTTCTATAGTTATAGCGTAAACAGCATTGCACATGCGTATAGCTTCATCAAGAGGTCTCTGGTGGATATTTCTTCCGGTTGCATTTCCCATGGCTCCGGAGATGTGGATCTGATCATGGAGTTTTTTCAAGAAAGCTTCACATTCGTCACTTGAGCCGCCAGCGCAAACAACTTTTGTGCGTCCGGCTGCTTTGATTGCTTCCTTGAAAATTTCAGCAGATTTTGCTCCTTCTTTTTTAGGGTAATTAACCTTTACAAAGTCAGATCCAATGCAGGCTCCCACTCCTGTTGCCCCTGCGATTAAGTGCGGGTCCTTCTCATCTTTTACCGCTGCACCGCGTGGGTAAATCCATAGTACTGAGAGTAAACCATGCTGGTGTGCATCGTAGACTGCCTGGGCTGCCTGTACCAGCATCTCAGCTTCGTACTCGCTTCCAAGATAAATGGTATATCCTACTCCAAGGATCTTAAGCCCGCTGTTTTCTTTGAATTGGATTACCTGATCCATATCGTACCAGAGATTGCTAAAAGGATCATCCTGAGAGGTCTCTACGATGTTGGACTTTGAGTTTACTTTAACAAGATAGGGCACGTCTTTGTAATCCATGCCATAACGTGCAATCAGCCCGAGCTGAGCTGCAAAAACTCCTATTTTTGACTTTGCTGCTATTCTAAAAAGGTGCTCCGGATCGGCATCATCTTCAGGAACTCCTTCCCCGTAGAAGTCATCGTTTAAATGTTCAACTTTTTGATCTCCAGCAAAAAGCATGAGTTTGCCGCTACCACGTGTTATTTCAATGTAATTTTTAACGTATGTTTCGCGCATCGCCTTTGGAACGTCTAAAGGCACTATTACGTCCTCTTTTTTAATTGGAACCATTGTATAAACCTCAATAATTTTGTGGTATTAGTGGGATAATCAGTAATATTGTGAAACTGTATCCAATATTTAGCTTTATCTATAATGCGGTAACTGTATTTATTTATTATTGCAGTAAGGAAATCTGACATATAATTTAAAAAGCCATCTTTTGTATACCATATACCTGCAAAAGCTGCCAACTCCTATTTGAAAAACTCTTTTTAAAGTGAGAAAAGAGACAAAGAAATATTAAAAAATCAATTAAATAAAACTGAACTATCTTACGCCGCTTGCAGGGCTCGAACCTACGACATTCTGGTTAACAGCCAGACACTCTACCAACTGAGTTAAAGCGGCTCTCTTATTGGATGTACCTTCATTTCGACCCTGTCGCGAACATTCCTAAAGCGGTAATCATATTTATATATTTCGCTTGTGACCTTTTTTTTTAAAATAAGTGCTTATCTTTTATTCGGTTTTTATCAAATTTAAAATTATTAAGATGTTTTAGCCATATTATGCAAAAACAGTTTCATTTCTTCTAGTATGGATTTCATTTCTTTCTTTAATCCGTTGTTCTATTTTTTTAACGATGGCTCCCTTCTGCCGTTTAATCGGATATAAAGTGATCGTTATGAAGCTTAAACTTATATCCTTTTAGAAATAATATATTTAATAGCTGTTGTAAAACTGGTGCAGCATGGGCGGACAGGTCTATTTTTGAGCAGTGATTCAGTTTAGTTTAAAACGCCTTATTTAGGCCATGTTCGAAATTCATTTACCTATATTTGTAGGGGGTTCATTAGTGAAAAGTCTAAAAATGTGTCCGAAATGCGATGCTAAACTGAAAGTAAGTCCAGACGGCGAGACTCAATACTGTCCTGTATGCAGATATTGGACAAAGATAGGAACTGTACGACTCGATTCGATAATGATCTACGGATGAGGAGTCAGCATGGGGAAAGCCGGCTTTTCTGTATTTTGCGATTTATGTAAGACCTCATTGAAACGACAGGTTCTGGGCTCCAATATCTTTTATTACTGCCGAAGCTGTGGAAGTATGATTACGGAGATGTGTATGGAGCCTTGAAGGCTCTTAATTTCTCTTTTTTTTCTGTCTTGTCTTCAATCAGGAGCTGCTTCTGCTCACTTTTGTCCTGCTTTGAGTAGCTTACAGACATTCTCTACTTCAGTTCTAAAATCATCCTGAGATATTCCATATAGGCCTGAAAGATACATAGCACCTCCGGCACCTGCTCCTTCCTTTATCGTGCCAGTCTCATATCTGTGAAGCCCTTTCAAGGAAGATTTCCCAAAGCCGGGATCTGCAACGTAAACCACAGGTACACCAAGGTTTCTCGTAAGTTCTATAAAATCTGCGGAGTTATCTTCCACTACATAACGTGTAGTGGCTATTGCCAGTTTTTCAGTATTTAAGCCCAGGTGTTTGACCAGGGCGAAAACAGCTGCCATTTGAGTCCCACCCGCAAGGACAACACTTACTTCTGCGTTCTGTAGTCCTTCGACAAGCCCTACAACCGCCGGCATCATGGGATCTCCCATACAGGCAATAGCCTTCATGGGATCATCTTTCAAGCAGCCAAAGGTCAAGCCAGATGCTCTCATGCCTTCCTCAACAACCTTTTTCTTCAGTTCGAGGGGATTTTCATCTGCACTGCTGCTGACATTTCCATTGTAGCCAAGAGCCATTAGCACTCCCATTGCCGTAGTTGTGCCGCCGGGAATGCTTTCCCCGATAATTACGTGATCTGCGTGGCTGTGGAACCTTTTTGCCAGGAGTTTTGCTCTTTCATAGATATCCTGTACGTCCCAGACTGCAACAGACTCTCTAATGTCTTCTCCAGGTTTTGCTTTCAGGTCAATGAACGGGACATCCGGAGTTACAATAAGGCCAGAGTTAATAAAATGAAACGGGGCACCAGTAAGCTTCAATGCTGATCGGGTCATGATTGCAGGAGTAGGGGTATCATAAGGAGGGGTCATGGGTAGAACTGGTACGCTTATAATGCCTCCCGTTCCGATAAGTTCCGCATCACCTGCAGGCGTATAGTCCGTAAGCTCAGCTGTTTTTCCTGCTGCCGATAATTTTGGGATATGTGCAGTTTTAGTATTGGAAAGCACACATAAAAACATCGGTTTTTTTGGTTTTCCAGTGATTTCCGGCTTGATCCAGGCCATGTTTTTTCCTCTATGGTAAAGTCAAGGTTAATTTCAAGAATGTCTTGTTCCGTAAATATTTTACCTTGAATTATTTCTTTTCCGGTAAATGTTATAATTTTAATAAATTTGGGGTAACTTTCCCGAAATCCAATCAAATTTCTTCAACTTAGTATTTAATATTTATCCACAAACAAATATAATTTGTTTTTACTCAACTTAAGTTTACTTTATTTATTTTGAATTTCAATGTACGGCAATTACTTTGAGTTTAACTATGAATCAAAATCAATTGAATAACTTCACTAAAAACTAAAACTCAGTTGAGTAACTTCGCTAAAATGAAAAATTAGAAGCCGGGACTGTCAGATCAATATCTCCTGTCACAGTCCAAAGGCATTATAGTACGTCAAGTATCCTGCAGTTAATATGTCCTTGCCACATATACGCGGATTTCGGTTTCTTCTCCGCAAACGGGGCATTTTTCCTTTCTGTCTTTTTTCTGCTCCAGGGGAATTCCAAGGATTCCTGCTCCGATTCTGTCTTCCATAGCAAGTCCGCATTCTTTTTTGCCGCACCAGGGAATTGTTGCGACGCATTCCTGAATTTTTTCCTTGACTTCATCAAGGTCCGTACAATCAAAAACACGGTTTTCGAGCCCGAATTTTGCTTTTTCATAAAGGTTATTCTGGATTGCCTCGAACTTTAAGCGTACACCTGCTTCAATCTCGGGAAGTGGGATCTGTTCT
Source organism: Methanobacteriota archaeon (assembly GCA_030837265.1). Next base: position 1,383 of record JAUPKV010000204.1, on the reverse strand, counting down.
TTTTCACCCGTATCTCTCCGGACAGCCACAGCAACGTTATTCTCCAGGTCTCTCGGTCCGATTTCGAGGCGCAGAGGTACGCCTTTCATTTCCCATTTATAATATTTTGCTCCCGGCCGAAGATCGCTTGCATCTATTTCGACTCTCATCCCTGCCTTCTTAAGGCGCTCTTGAACGTCTCTGCAAGCTGCAAGTACTTCCTCTGCTCCTTTTTTAAAGATAATAGGTATAATGACAGCCTGCACAGGTGCGATCTCCGGCGGTAATACCAGTCCTTTGTCATCTCCGTGAATCGAAATCGTAGCTGCAATGCACCTTTCTGAGATCCCATAACAGGTCTGGAATGCATAGCGCTGCTCTCCATCGGGTGCCTCATATTTTATATCGAATGTTTTAGCAAAATTATCGCCAAGATGGTGTACCGTGCCTATTTGAAGCGTCTTTCCATCCGGCATTATGGCGTCAAGAGCGTCAGTGTAATCTGCGCCAGGGAACTTGTCCCACTCCGGTCTCCTTGAACGGAGCACCGGAACTGCCAATCGGCGATAGATTTCAGTGTAGAGTTTAATTGCCTCCTTAACCTGGGCTTCGGCATCGTCCCAGGTGGCATGCACAGTATGGGCTTCTTTGAAAGAGGTTATTTCTCTGAGCCTTATCAGAGGGCGGGTATGCTTCGTTTCGTAGCGGAAAGTGTTTACTATCTGGTAGATCTTAATTGGAAAGTCTGCATGGGATCTGACCCATAATTTGTACATAGGATAAATGGCAGTTTCGCTAGTTGGACGAAGGGCCAGAGGGACGTCCAGAGGGTCTTTTCCTCCACAGGTTACCCAGTATACCTCATTTTCAAAACCTTTGATATGCTCGGCTTCTTTCATAAACTCATTTTCGGGGATAAGGAGAGGGAAGAGTGCTTCCTGATGTCCGCTGTTGTCAAGGATTTCCCTCATAATATTATATGTATTCCTGCGTATTGCAAAGCCAAAGGGGTACCATACATAGAGTCCCTTTACAGGATAACGGACATCCATTATTTCGGCCATCCACAGAAGTTCGTTATACCAGTTGCTGAATTCCTCTTTCGGGGGGAGTGATGCTTCTTTTTCGCTTTCTGCCATACCTTCACCGTATTGTCATAATCTAAACTAATTTTAAATTTACCAGAGATAATTTTAAATTTCCAAATAGAAGAGACATACTCAAATCCATCAGTATGCCTATATCGATCCTATCTTTTCGACGTAAAAGACTCAGTTTGAGCTATTAAATGCTCTGCTTACAGCAGATAATAGCTTAACTTGCAGTCCAGCCCGATGTGGAAAATTCAATAAAAGGGTTATCGGACTGTCAAGTTTAAAGCCAGCAATATTTAAAAGGTAACTT